>JAYZAM010000022.1:0-7260 GCA_036339715.1 Pseudomonadota bacterium
TGATGGGCGAGCTGCCTGGTCACTTTGAGATGATCCTTGACCGCGATCACCCGAGCTATGGCAACCTGCCAGGTATCTGGACCTTGCTCGGCGGTCTCTGGGTCCTGCACTTCTCCTATTGGGGCTTCAATCAGTACATCATTCAGCGGGCGCTTGGGGCTGAAAGCCTGGCTGAAGCTCAGAAGGGTCTGGCATTTGCGGCGCTGCTCAAATTCCTCATTCCGCTAATCGTCGTTATTCCTGGTATCGCTGCGCTTTGGCTCGCTCAGAACGGCTTACAGGGCCTCAGCGAAGAAGCTCTGAGCGCCAAACCTGACAGCACCTATGGCGCGCTGATGGCGTTGATGCCGGTGGGTATACGCGGCCTGATCTTCGCGGCATTGGTTGCCGCAATCGTTTCGTCTCTCGCCTCGATGATCAATTCGATCTCGACCATCTTCACCATGGACATCTATCGCGATTATGTCGCCAAGGATCGCGCGGAAGGGCATTACGTTCTCATCGGCCGGGTGACTGCGGCTACGGCCATGTTGATCGCGCTCTTCCTCGCCATTCCATTGCTCGGGGGCGGGACCAGTATCTTCCAGACCATTCAGGAATATACGGGCTTCGTGGCCCCCGGTATCGTTGCCGTCTTCCTGCTCGGCTTCTTCTGGAAACGCACCAATACCGCAGGCGCTTTTGCGCTTCTGATCTCGTCGGTGATCCTGTCTCTGCTGTTCTTCACGGCATCCGGATCCGACGGTGGCGGCGTGGCGGCGATCCTCGGCCCGATCTTCAATCCGATCCTCGGCCTTGCCGACTTCAACGTGACGAATATGCCGTTCGTGGTCCGGATCTGGTTCATCTTCCTGATCTGCGTTCTGATCGGAATTGTGGTGTCTCTGCTGACGCCGCCTCCGGAAGAGCATCAGCCGGTTGAATTGGGCGATATCAGCTTTGCGACATCGACGACGTTCAAAGTCACCGCAGCGATCGCCATCGCTATTCTGGCAGGCCTGTACATCGCCTTCTGGTAGGTGACGCTGCGAGAGTATTTGCCAAGGCACGCTGCCTGCGCCACTTAAGACGCAACAGCTTTAGGAGGGTGCCATGGCAACTGGCCGCGAATTTGACGTCATCGTTTATGGATCAACCGGTTATACAGGCCGGTTGGTCGCAGAATATCTGTCCAAGACCTATGGGGTTGGCGGCGAAGTGAAATGGGCGATGGCCGGCCGAAGCTCCGAGAAACTTGCGGCGGTCCGCGATGAGATTGGCGCGCCGGCTGACACGCCATTCGTGGTCGCGGATGCTAATGACCCGGCAAGCCTCAAAGCCATGGTTGAACGTGCTGGCTGTATTTGCACAACAGTTGGACCTTATCAGCTTTATGGCGAGGCGCTGGTCTCTGCGTGTGCCGATGCCGGGACAGATTATGTCGATCTGTGCGGTGAGCCCGCCTGGATGCACCAAATGATCGAAAAATATGAAGGCGCGGCGCAAAAAAGCGGTGCGCGCATCGTGTTCTCATGCGGTTTCGACTCGATCCCGTTCGATCTGGGTGTCTGGTTCACCCAGGAAGCGGCGAAAGAGCGGTTTGGCGGACCCGTGCCGCGCATCAAGGGCCGCGTTCGCAAGATGCAGGGAACGTTCTCGGGCGGGACTGCGGCGAGCTTTAAGGCGACCATGGCCTCAGTTGGCAAAGACCCATCAATTCTGGGGCTTTTGCAAAACCCGTTCAGCCTGACTATGGGCTTCCAGGGCCCAGAGCAACCGCACGGCATGGCGCCGATTGAAGATACCGATATTGGCAGCTGGTCAGCGCCGTTCATCATGGCGTCGATCAATACAAAGAATGTCCACCGTTCCAACGCGCTGATGGGGCATGCTTATGGCGAGGATTTTGTCTATGACGAGATGATGCTGACCGGTCCAGGCGATGAAGGCAAAGCGATGGCCGAGGCGGTCGCTAGTATGGATATGATGGGCGGTGATGACGGCCCAAAACCCGGCGAAGGACCAAGCAAGGAAGAGCGCGAAACGGGCTTCTATGATGTCATGTTCCACGGCACGTCTAAAGATGGTCAGGTGATCATCGCAGGTGTGACCGGTGACAAAGACCCTGGCTATGGCTCAACCTCAAAGATGCTAGCCGAGAGCGCGATCTGCCTGGTTCATGACGACACCGGCACCCCGGGCGGCATCTGGACCCCAGCCCCAGCCATGGGCGGGCATCTCGTCAAGCGCCTGACCGAAAAGGCGGGCCTGACCTTTGAGGTCGAAAACTAGGACTCCACGATATTGACCTGCGAAGCCGCGCGGACTGCTTTCGTCCGCGCGGCTTCGATCGTTTCAGCGTGTGTAATCGCAACGCCCATGCGGCGTCTCTCATAGGAAACGGGTTTTCCGAACAACCGGATTTGCGTGCCTGGCTCTGCAAGCGCCTCGGCCACGTTTTCGAAGGCCACGCCCTTTGCTTCGACGCCACCATAGATCACCGCGCTGGCGCCGGGGCGATTGAGATTTGTATCAACTGGCAGCCCCAGAATAGCCCGCGCGTGGAGCGCAAATTCGCTTTGATCTTGCGTCGCCAGAGTGACCAGGCCCGTATCATGAGGGCGCGGGCTGACTTCTGAGAACCAAACCGTGTCGCCTTTGACGAAAAGCTCGACGCCAAACACGCCAAGCCCGCCAATATTGTCCGTAACCTTGCGCGCCATATCTTGCGCAGCCAGCAGCGCGGCGGCGCTCATCGGTTGTGGCTGCCAGCTTTCGACATAATCACCGCTTTCCTGGCGATGTCCCACTGGCGCGCAGAAGCTCGTTCCATCGCAATGGCGCACGGTCAGCAAGGTGATTTCATAATCGAAATCGACCGCGCCCTCGACAATAACTCTGATCTGATTGCCGCGTCCTGCTGTGAGCGCATGCTCCCAGGCCGCCCCAATTTCAGACGCAGTGTCGACTTTCGATTGTCCCTTGCCGGAAGAGGACATGACGGGTTTGACGAAGACTGGATAGCCAATCTTCTCCGCTTGCGCCGCCAGCGTTTCGGCATCGCTGGCAAACGCATAGGGACTGGTCCGAAGCCCAAGCGTTTCAGCCGCAAGTTTTCGAATACCTTCTCGATCCATCGTCAGCTGCGTTGCGCGCGCAGTGGGAATGACGGTCGCCAATCCTTCGGCCTCAATTGCGGCGAGCTCATCCGTCGCAATTGCTTCAATCTCGGGGACGATCAGGGCGGGCTGTTCTTGCTCGATCACGGCGCGCAAGGCGGCGGCATCTGTCATGTCGAACACGTGCGCGCGATGGGCAACCTGCATGCCTGGGGCGTTTTCGTAGCGATCACAGGCAATGACTTCGACGCCGAAGCGTTGCAGTTCGATGATGACTTCTTTGCCAAGTTCGCCCGCACCCAGAAACAGGGCTTTGGTTGCATTGGGCGTGAGCGGTGTTCCGATGCGGGTCATTTGCTGTCGGCAGGTTTGTTGCGTTTTTTGATGGTGCCCGAGAAATTCAGCACCGGGCGCCCGTCGCTGGTGATCACGCCGCGCACAAATGTGATCGAGCGCCCGCCGCCCATCACTTCTCCGCGTGCTTCGATCAGCTCGCCTTCCAGTGCCCCGGACAGGAATTCCGACGTGAACGCGACGGTCACCCCATAGCCATCGTCTTCATTGGAGTGTGCCAGAGCAAAAAGCGCGAAATCGGCAAAGGTCATCAAGGCACCACCATGCACCACACCGCCAGCATTCATGTGTTTCCGTTCCGCCCGGAACGCCGCCACCATCGTACCGTCATCCTCTTTGCGCATATAGAATGGGCCAGCCGTGTCGTGCTCAAAAGGTTCGCCTGGCCAAGTATACCAGCCCGCGAATTCGCCTTCGGTTATGGTTTTGGTGTTCATGGCATTTCTCCTTGGGGTCTTGATAGCGTCCCCCACAAGTTTCACCAGCGTGACGATGCGTCAGGGTTCGACTTGTGGCGCGGCTCAGCTATTGTAGGTCGCAGGAGGAAGTCTCGTATGCCATTTGATCCCGAAATCCGCGCCGCTTTGATCGACCAGGTTCGACGCTTTGTGCGCGAGCGCTGTGTGCCCGCTGAAGCCCAGGTGGCGGAGGATGATCTGGTGCCTGGCGAGCTGGTGCAGGAAATGAAAGAGCTCGGTCTGTTTGGGCTCGCCGTGCCGGAGGAGTATGGCGGGCTGGGGCTCGATATGGAAACCGAGTGTATGGTCGGGTTCGAGCTGGGCTGGACGTCTCCGGCGTTCCGCTCTGCAGCCGGGACGAATATCGGTATTGGGTCGCAAGCCCTGGTTCTGTTCGGCACCGAAGAGCAGAAAGAGAAATACCTGCCCGGCATTGCCAGCGGCGATATCGTGACAAGTTTTGCGCTGACCGAGCCGGAAGCGGGTTCTGACGCAGGCGGATTGCGTACCAAGGCCACCAAAGAGGGCGATGCTTACATTCTCAATGGTGGCAAACGCTACATTACCAATGCGAACGTCGCGGATTTGTTCACCGTGATGGCCCGGACAAACCCAGATGAGCCGGGCGCGAAAGGCGTGTCAGCCTTTATCGTACCGCGCGATACGCCGGGACTTTCGGTTGGCAAGCCGGAAAAGAAAATGGGCCAGCAAGGCGCGCATATTTGTGACGTGAATTTCGACAATGCGGCAGTGCCCAAAGAAATGATGGTTGCCGGAGAGGGTGAGGGCTTCAAAGTCGCGATGAGCGTTCTGGACAAAGGCCGTCTCCACATCTCATCGGTCTGCACCGGGATGATGGACCGTCTAATCAGCGAAATGGTCAATTATGCCATGGAGCGAGAGCAATTCGGCAAACCGATCATGCAACACCAGCTGATCCAGGCAATGATCGCCGATAGTCAGGCCGAAGCTTATGCCGCGCGTTGCATGATCCTCGACGCGGCCAAGAAGCGCGACGCTGGCGAACCGGTTACGATGCTCGCGTCTTGCTGCAAAATGTTCGCCTCCGAAGCTGTCGGCCGCGTGGCCGATCGCGCGGTTCAGGTGTTTGGCGGCGCCGGTTATGTTGCGGACTATGGCGTGGAGCGGTTTTTCCGCGACGCGCGCATTTTCCGCCTCTATGAAGGCACGACCCAGATTCAACAGATCATTATCGCGCGCGAGCTCAGCCGCGCGGCGAAACGCGGAGAGATTTAAATGGCCGATACGGAACACGAGTTTGCCCCTGAAGATGTTGGTCTGAATCGGGAGCGGTTGAATTTCATTCCGGACTATTTCGACAAGGCCTATGTCGCAGAAGGCAAGCTGCCCTGCATGGCGACCCTGGTGTCACGCAACGGCCAAATCGTCCACGAAGCCTATCGCGGCAATACGCATCTTGAGGGTGGGGCATCGATTGGACCTGATACGATCTTCCGGATCTATTCGATGACGAAGCCCATCACCTCAGTCGCAGCGATGATGCTGCACGATGAAGGGGTGATCCGGCTCGATCATGAAATCTCTCGTTACATTCCTGAGTTTGCTGAGACGCAGGTCTGGGATGGGGGCGACTTAAAAGACTTTAAAACCCGCGCGCCAGACCGTCCGATGACCGTCCGTGATGCGTTTACCCACACAGCCGGCGTGACCTACGGATTCCTGTTTCAGCACGAGGTGGATGCGCTTTATCGGGCTGAGAAGATCGGCAATCTTGGTGAGGGCGACGGTGAAACGCTGGGCGAGATGTGCGCCCGGATCGCCAAACTTCCGCTCGTCTTCTCCCCCGGCGAGCGATGGAATTATGGCCATTCTACCGACATTCTCGGTCGGGTGGTCGAGGTCGCGAGCGGCATGACGCTCGACGCGTTTTTCCGGGAGCGGATCTTTGAACCGCTTGGTATGGTCGACACTGATTTCTATGTGCCCGAGAGCAAACTTGATCGCTTGATGGCGTGCTATGCGAAGAACCCGATCACGGGCGAAGTCACCATGAGTGACGGGGCAGGGGCGGACAGCAAGGCTTACAAGACCCAGCCCAAGCTTTTGAATGCCGGGGGTGGCCTTGTTTCGACTTTGCGCGATTATCACCGGTTCTGCTTAATGCTGCTGCAAGGCGGCAGTCTTGAGGGCGCGCGCCTTCTGAGCCCGAAAACGGTTGAATTCATGCGCATGAACCACCTGCCGGGCGGTAAGACGATTAAAGAGATGGGCGACCAGACCTTCTCTGAAGCGCGCATGGAGGGCAATGGATTTGGGCTGGGCGGATCGACAATTGTCGATGTTGCCGAAACGCTCACGCCAGGGTCTATCGGATCCTTCAGCTGGGGCGGTCTCGCCAATACGTTCTTCTGGATCGATCCGGTCGAGGAACTCATTGCGATTCAGGCAACCCAGATGATCCCAACCGGGTGTTATCCTATCCGACCGCAATTCCAACAGCTGGTGTACGCCGCGCTGGATTGGTAGCGTCTCAGGCGAAATATACTGAAAAATTGCGTGTTTACTGGGGTATTTTCTGCCCCAAAATGAGAATGTGCAATTTTTAAGTTGCGTGCCAGCGCTGTCAGGGTTGCCAAGCCGCAAAAAAATACCATGTTCCCCGGCGTAAGTCCCGAAAACGCGCCGGTGCTTGGTCCGGTAGACAGATAACGGGTCACCCACCGGAGGATTTGAATGACAAAATTGGACAACCCGTTCCACACCTATGTAGAAGACCTTTTCGCCAATCTTGGGCGTATCCGAATTCGGAAAATGTTTGGCGGAGCCGGGGTCTATTCCGGCGAAGACATGTTTGCCCTGATCGACAAAGATCGCGTTTACGTAAAATCCGATGACACTTTGAAAGCGCATCTGGAATCAGAGGGCGGTGAAGCCTTCGAATGGACCAATCCGAACACCGGAAAAACCATTCAAATGAGTTACGTTTCACTTCCGATCAACGCATTAGATGATCGTGACGAAGCGTCGTCCTGGGGACGCAAAGCCCTAGATGTTGCTATTCAGGCGCGTCGCGCGAAGGTTAAGTCGCCGCGGCGGATGACGTTCTAAAATCTGAAATTAGCTCTGCCGGAAATTGGCAGGGCGTTTTTCCAGGAAGGCTTTTACCCCTTCTCTGAAATCAGGCTGGCGTCCGGCTGTACGTTGCGCAAAGCGTTCAGCCTGAAGCTGACTGTCAAAATCATTGTCCTCAGCCTGCCAGACGAGGTCACGGATCAGCGCCAGAGCCTGGGTCGGGCCATCGGCGAGACGTTTTGCATAGGTGCGGGCTTCGTCCATCAATTGATCATCCGGTACAACGCGGTTGATCA
>JAYZAM010000023.1:0-5922 GCA_036339715.1 Pseudomonadota bacterium
TATCGCCAAGAAATCCAGCAAATTCCTGACGGATATTGGACAGTTCTTCATAGTCGCGGCCATAGGCACTGGACGGCATGATGACAGTCACTCGAAAATCGGAATAGGCCTCATCATCGCTTTGCCAGGCTTCAAAGAAAACGGGAAGCGTTCGCCGGGCATCGGCGACCGCATTTTGCATCTCTCTGTCTTTGTAGAGCGCCGGAGAACCGGGGGTTGGGCTGCAGGCCGCAAAGCTTATCGCGATCAGTACAACCAGTCCCCTCATCATCATGCTTCAGCGCGCTCTGCTTCTTGTTGAGCCCATTGTTCTGCAGCCCCGCGGGCGAGATCACGAACCCGCCCGATAAAGGCTTGCCGTTCGGTTGGCGAAATCGCCCCGCGCGCATCAATCAGATTGAATACATGGCTCGCTTTCAACGCAAAGTCATAGGCCGGCAGTGGTTTATCCGCAGCGCGCAAGGCATTCGACTGAGCCTCGCAATCGCTAAACCACCTTTGCAGCATCTCGACGTCGGAATGTTCAAAATTGAAAGCCGATTGTTGGCGCTCATTCTCGATGAAGACATCGCCATAGGTCAACGGTGTGTCGCTGTCCGGCGCATTGAAGGGCAAGTCATAGACATTATCCACGCCAAACACGTACATGGCGAGACGCTCAAGACCGTAAGTCAATTCGCCTGAAACCGGGAAAACATCGAGCCCGCCGACTTGTTGGAAATAAGTGTATTGGCTGACTTCCATACCATCGCACCAGACTTCCCAGCCCAGTCCCCAGGCGCCGACCGTCGGGTTTTCCCAATCGTCTTCGACAAAACGAATGTCATGCACGGTTGGGTCAATGCCAATCTCATACAGCGAATTGAGATAGAGATCCTGCAAGTTTCGGGGGTTTGGCTTCAGAATGACCTGATACTGGTAATAGTGGCCAAGCCGCATGGGATTTTCGCCATAGCGCGCATCTGCCGGGCGGCGTGATGGCTGCACGTAAGCCGCTCGCCAGTCTTTCGGTCCGAGCGCCCGCAATACTGTCGCGGGGTGTAATGTCCCTGCCCCGACCTCCATATCATAGGGCTGCAAGATCGCGCAGCCCTGCTCGGCCCAATAATTCTGCAGGCGCAGGATCAGATCCTGAAAAGAGTTCGGCTTAGGCTTGGCGACAGGTGCACTCATAAAACGCTCAATTCGAAATGGTTTCGCGCCCTGCCTTACTCTTGTCCGATCGATCGGACAAGCATGCTGCACGCTTAATTCCAGGCAATCTCTGCGCCGTCACGCTGCATCTTCAGCGCCCAATCTGTTCGCGCTCCACCTTTCTCGGAATAGAGATATTTTGGCTCAAGCAGCCGAAGCGGGCCAGGCCTGAGGCCCTTTCTCGCGCGAACCAGAACGCGCTTAGCCTCCACACCCGGATATGAATGTACCGGCAAGACTTCAATCTCTCCAGCTTGTCGCTCTAAAACGGCTAGAATTCGCGCCAGGTCTGCCGCTCGGTGCACAAGCGTCAATCTGCCCTTAGGGCGTAGCGCAAACAGCATCGCATTGATCCAGTCGCGCAGATCCAAGCTTTCCAGATAGGCGTTCTCTTTTCCCGTCCCCGGGGTTTGAATGGTTCCGGGCTCAAAGAAAGGCGGATTGGAAAACACAAGATCGAAGCGGTTTTGCCAGGCCTGGGACAGCGCATTCGCATTCAGCGGTAAAACCTCGACGCGATCCGCTAGCCCATTCGCTTCAATGCCGCGTTCAGCCAGCCCTACCATTTCAGGATCGAGCTCAATCCCGGTGAATTTGACGTCCGGCAATCGGAAGGCGGCCGGGAGTAAGGCTCCACCCGCGCCGGATCCGATTTCGAGCGCTGTCCCGCTCAGCTTATTATCTAGGGCTGCAGCGAGGAGCAGACTGTCAGTGCCGGCTCGAAAACCCTTCTGCGGCTGGAAGACTTTGATCCGCCCAGAATAGAAATCATCTATCGTGAACGGCGTCACGCATCTCGCTCCACGTCTCGCAAAATAAAACGTGCGCGATCGGCAAGGTCTTCTCGAACCGTTATCCGGATCGGGATCATCGGCCCACGACCATCAATCATCGCTGTATGCTCATCTAGAACGAAGGGCTCAATCCCTTCTTCTGAGAGCAGGTGCCTGATATAGGACAGCTTGACTAAGTCATTGGTTCGAAAAACTTCTTCCAAGGTTTATTTCTCCAAATCGCAGCCTGCGGTGGCTTACCGCAGCTGTCAGTCTTCAAATTTGCGCTAGTTCTATGGATAAAGCTGCGAAAGTGGAATAGGACCGCTGGTGTGACTGCCCAAACTTTTACAACTGACGCGCCAGACTTTGGCAACATTATCGACCGCATGCAGGTTCTGCTCGCGGAAGATCTTGATGCCACGGAGCGCTTGCTCATCGCCCGCGCAAAGAGCCCGGTGGACGTCATCCCGGATCTTTCGGGTTATATCGTTTCAGCCGGCGGAAAACGCCTGCGCCCCATGATCACGCTAACGGCCGCTCACGCGTGCGGCGGCACCAATGCGGGCACACACGCCTTGGCAACAGCTGTTGAATTCATCCACACAGCAACGCTTTTGCATGATGATGTCGTCGATGACAGCGATCTACGCCGTGGCAAGAAGGCCGCAAAACATGTTTGGGGAAACAATGCCTCGATTCTAGTTGGCGACTTCCTGTTTGCGCGCGCCTTCACGCTCATGGTGGAGACCGGCAACCTGGAAATCCTTCGGATTCTATCGAATGCTTCGACGGTTATCGCCGAAGGCGAAGTCCGGCAACTTGCAGCCGCAAGCCGACGCGATCTACCAACCGAAGAATATCTCGCCATCATCGAAGCAAAAACCGCTGCATTGTTCGAGGCGGCGGCTGAAGCCGGCGCCCTCTCCGCTGGTCAAGACAATACAGAAAAAGCGGCGGCGCTTGCGGCCTATGGCAAGAACCTGGGCTTAGCTTTTCAGATCGTGGATGATGCTCTGGATTACGGCGGCACCACCTCCGTCATCGGAAAATCTGTCGGGGACGACTTCCGAGAGGGCAAGACCACGCTTCCCGTGATCATAGCGAGACGCCGTGGCAGCGCCGAAGATCTCGAATTCTGGGACCGGGCACTAAACATAGAAACGCAACAGGAAGGCGACCTCGCCCACGCCATTTATCTGATCCGGTCCACGGGCGCAGCTGAGGCCACGATTGCTGAAGCCCACGCCTATGCAGAATTGGCTAAAGCGGCTTTGAGATCGTTACCTGAGAGTCCTTGGCGACAGGCCCTGTCTGATCTGGCTGATTTCTGTGTCAGCCGCGTTCACTAATTAAACGCATTCTTTTACTTGCCTGAAACCTCCAGCGCTGAGACAAAGAGATATGTGGCGTTCTGTTTTCATCTCTGTTTCGAGCCTAGCGCTCGCGGCCTGTGCGACCGTGCCCGCACCGTCCCACAATCGGTTGCTGGAGAACGCCGAAGCTGCCACCAAGCTTCGCACGGACATTGAGACGCTCAGCACATATGCGATTGCGAAATATGCGGGACTTACCGAGGACTCCCATACAGCGGCTCGAAATTATTCACGCTTGCTCCGTACCGTTGACGACGATCCGTGGCTTGCCGAACAAGCAATCTTCTCGGTCCTTCGGATTGGCGAAGTTGACCGTGCCATCACGCTTTCTGAGAAACTCCCAGACCCGACCATTGAAGCAACAGAAATTCCGCGCTTGCTGCTCGCGGCAGATGCGGTGAAACGCGGAAAAACAGCAGACGCCCTGTCGCAACTTACAACGCCCTGGGGCAATGATTATCACGCTATGCTGGCGCGTAGCCTGGCGGCCTGGGCTATCCTGGAAGAAGATCCTGAGACGGCCATCAGTCTACAACAAAATGCGGGTGATGATGGTCTTTACACCCTGCTGGGGCAAACGCTGGGGGCGCTGATGAAAGCCAATACAGGCGATCTCGATGGCGCGCGCTCTGATTTGGCGATTCTTTGGGATGTGAATGCAAAAACCGCCCTGGGTGTGGAGCTCGAAGCCCGCATGATGGCGCTTGCAGGCGAAGAAGAATTGGCATTGCAGCGTCTTCAGACGTTTCGCCGCGAAGTCGGACGGCACCCGGCCCTCATCGCGCTGACCCGGGAGATCAAGCAAGATACGGTGGCGCCACTGCGCCATTACACGGCAGCCGAGGGCACCGCGCTCGCTTTCTATCTCGCGACCTCACCGCAAGCCAATCAGACCTATGGCGATGTGCCAGCGGTTTATTTTGCGATGGCTGTCCATCTGGACCCGAACCTCGACGCGGCGAAGGCACTTTGGGCCGACACGCTTGATCATGCCAATCGCCGCGTAGACGCGATCGCGTTGCTGAAAACCATTCCGGAAGACTCGATCCATCATACCAGCGCACAGGGGCAGCTGGCCTGGGCACTGCGGCGCGAAGGCCGAGATCAGGAAGCTCTGACAGTTGCACGGGAAACCCTGGCGCAAACCGATAATCGCAATATTCGGGTCCAGCTTGCTGATTTATTGCAATCGCTCGGACGCGATGGAGAGGCCGAAGAGGCTTTTACCGAAGTGATCAATGAGGATGAGGCGAATGGCGAGTATGATTGGCGTCTTTATTTAGCGCGCGGCGGCGCGCGCGAGCGTCTTGGCGCCTGGCCACCGGCTGAAAATGATCTGAAAACAGCGATGAACCTCAATCCGGATGATCCGACGATCATGAATTATCTGGGGTATGGATGGATTGATCGCGGCATCAATCTTCAAGAAGGTCTCGATCTGATCGAACAGGCCCTGCGCCTGTCGCCGAACAATGGCGCGATCACGGACAGCCTTGGCTGGGCCCATTATAAAATGGGTAATTATGACCGCGCGATTTTCTACCTCGAACGGGCCACAGAACTGGCGCCGGACGTGCCTGAAATTCTCGATCATCTTGGCGATGCATACTGGCAAGTGGGCCGTTTCAAGGAAGCGGGTTTTCAATGGGAGCGGGCGCTGAAATATTCCACTGATGCCGACGAACGCAATCAGCTTCGACAAAAGCTCGATGGCGGCATTGCACTACTACAAGCCGCCAATGACGTTGGTACGCCTAGCTATCCATGACGCGGCTGACCGAATTTGCTCCGGCTAAGATAAACCTCTCTTTGCATGTCGGACCGCCAAAAGAGAATGGCCGACACGATCTCATTTCTTTGATCTCTTTTGCGGACACGCAAACGGCGGACATCCTGTCGGCGGTTCCTGCCAGTCATTTCAGTCTGGCTGTGGATGGCCCATATGCCAGACAATCGGGCCCCGCCAAAGACAATCTCGTCCTGAAAGCGGCGCGTGCGATGAATGACGCTCTCGATGGCAATGCGCCGCCGCTCGCATTTCGGCTCCAGAAGAAACTACCATGCGCTGCAGGGATCGGCGGGGGCTCAGCTGATGCTGGCGCCGCGTTGCGACTGATCGTTCGGGCCCATGGCGGTGATCGCGTTCAGGCCCTGGCTGAAACAATAGCACCCTTGCTGGGGGGCGATGTTCTCGCCTGTCTGATCGGCTTACCGGGCTTTATGACTGGCGAGGGGGAACTCTTCGAACCCGTTCTCAGCGTGCCGAGGTTGCCTGCAATTCTGGTAAATTCCGGCATTGAATGCCCCACGGGGCCAGTTTTCAGCGCCTATGATGAAGTTGCTCCACAGGCCATTCCCGAACACCCGCCACTTCCTGATAATCGCACGGCGACCCGGGCCTTTCTGACCTGGCTCAATGAGAACACACGAAACAGCCTCGAATCGCCTGCTATGAGCATGCATCCGGACATCACCAAGACACTTGCTGAACTGCAGGCGCTTCCGGGCGTCAGGGTCTTGCGCATGAGTGGTTCGGGGGCGACCTGTTTTGCGCTGTTCGAAACGTTCGACGCGGCGGA
>JAYZAM010000024.1:0-4270 GCA_036339715.1 Pseudomonadota bacterium
TCGATTTCCGCGAGAAATATCTGTCCGCCTATGGCGGCACCAAGGGCAGTTTCAAGCCGTCGGAAGGCATGCTGTCTCTCACCCGCGACATTAATCCCGATATCCCGGCTGAGCTGAAAGCGCGCATTCATGATTATGCCCGCAAGACTTTCACCGCGCTCGGCAAACGCGGTGCCCCGCGCATTGATTTTATGTGCAATCAGGAGACCGGCGAGCTCTGGTTCAACGAGATCAACGCCATCCCGGGCTCTTATGGCTTCTTCCTCTGGGAAGCCGCCGACGAGCCTTTATTGTTCCCCGAGCTGGTTCAACACCTCATCGACGAGGCCACTGGCGACACAATTAAGACGTTTGAGGACCCAGTGCCACAGGATGCACGGCTGCTGCAGCGGCGGTAGGGGCGCGGTGCTCGGGGTGGCGCGTAGATGGAACATAAAGAGTGGGCTGGATTAGCCGCTCGTCAGACCTGCGATCTTGCTCATCAATCTTTCGCGAAAGGCAGGTCTTGCATCGGAGGCGAGGCACAAAAACACGCCAATAAGCGCCTGCTTTCTGAACCCATCCAAATCGAAATACCCATTGGCCCAATCTTGTCGTGCTAGGCGATAACAGCCGTAAATCTGAGGACCCAGAACCTCAGGCGCGATCTGTCCTCGTAGTAGTCCCTCACTAACGGCGCGCGCGCAGGCTTCGGTGGGTTGCTGCACGAAATGCGCGAAAATACCCTCGCCGGAGCTTTGCTCGAACAGTCCGCTTCGGTCGCCGGCGATAAAGGCGGCGCGATAGAAAGTTTCATCACTGGCAAAGTGATCTGCCAAATCCTCGATCAGCTTCGCGAAAGATTCTTCGACCGGGTCGATCCTAGCCGCGTCTTGGATCGCGCGGAGTTGCACCACCATTTCGTTGATGATGACAGCCAGGATTTCATTCTTGCCGCCGACCAGGTTATAAATCGTCGGCACGGTTAGACCCGCGCGTGCGGCTAGGTCTCGAATTTTCAAAGCTTCAAACCCCTCATCCGCAATGAGCGAACGGGCCTCGCGCAGGATCGTCTCCCGGCGTTTCGCCATATTCTTGGAACGCGTGCTTTCGCGTGAACTGAGCGTTTCGACGACCATTTGGAATCCTTATGTCGATTTGCGGATTGACACAAGAATTAAACGGTGTTTAAATTTAAACAGCGTTAAAACGAAGGGAGGAATCGCTCATGTCAGAGCCTTACTATATGGATTCCATCGAAGCCTGCGCCGCGCATTATGGCGATGATGCCGACGCCATGCGGGACTATCTCATCTCCGGGCACAAGCGCGCGATGGCTTTGGACAATCGTGGGCCGATTGAATTTGATACGGATGGCAATCTCGCCGGTCACATCGTCGACGCTTACAAAAAGTACGGGTTCTATGTGTTCACGGGCGTCCTTCATCAGGATGAGCTGGACGACATCAAACAAGACCTGGCTGAAATGAAAAAGCGGTTCCCTGTGGGACCCGGCGAGAAACTGACGGCCGATGGGGCGACTGCCCTTGGCGCAGATTGCACGACGACTACGCTTGTCTGGTCAAAACCTCTGGGCGACCCACTGGGTGGGTCAACGCTCGCAAATGGGCGCCACCAAGTGAAGCTGCTTGAGCCGAAGGCAGCCGATGATGCGCCTGCGGCCGCACCGTTCATTCTGCTCGGCTCGCTGCAGTTCTCTGAAACTTGTCTGCGTGTCTATGGACATCCACAACTGCTAAAGGTGGCCGAGAACATTAACGGCAAAGATTTCGCGCCGTTCAATGAGAGCCTGTTTATCAAAGAACCCGGTATCGGCGCAGCCGTATCCTGGCATCAGGACGGCACGACCCATTGGGACAGCGAAGACTTCGATGATGGCATTCACGGCTTCAACTTCATGGCGCAGGTCTATGGCAGCACAGCGGTGAATGGTGTCTGGGTCCTGCCCGGTAGCCACAAACTCGGCAAAGTCGATATCAAGCAACTGGTTGCAGACTCCGGCAGCGAGCGAATTGCGGGCACGGTCCCACTGGTCTGTGATGCAGGCGACGTAGTGATGTGCAATCGCCAGCTCGTGCATGGATCTTTCGCGAATACCGGTTTCGAACCTCGCATCACGGTCAATATGGGCTTCCACCGCCGGAGCTCGGTCCTCGGCGTCACCGGTGCGGGTACACACAGTGCGGTCCAAGTCTTTGATGAGGATCTGATCGCCAAACGCTCCGAAGTGATCGGCTTTGGCATCGACGCTCGGCGCAAGCGTTTCCCGAATGAGACGCCGTATCAGTACCAACCCTTTGTCGAGAAAGGCTTGTCTTATGAGTGGAATGAGGACGCGAAGGCCTCGCTTCATGATTACAATGCGCTTGATCTGAGCATCTAAAACGAAACATCTATCAAACTGCGCGCTCGAAACGCACTTTCGAAGCGAGCGCGCAGGTCTCCCGACTTACCTCCAATTGAGACTGCGTTATGATCCACGCCGCTACCGTACTCGCCATGCATTCTGAAATGCACACCCTCTTTCCGAACCGCCCAGACCGATGGAATTGGTTGGATACACAAGGCGACGTTGAGAAAACGATCTCTAACCATGGCGCCGATGTGGATATTCTCCTCTCGGCCAGCATCGAGAAACTCGACAAGGCGATGCTCGCTCGGTTTCCAAACCTCAAAATGGTGGCATCGGTCTCAGCCGGGTTTAGCAATATCGATCTCGACGAATGTCGCGCGCGTGGAATTGCGGTCACGAACGCCCCAGGAATGAATTCCAGCGACGTGGCCGATCTCGCCGTTGCTATGATGACATCTCTGCTCCTGCGCATTCCGCAGACACACGACTACATCATGACGGATCAATGGGTCGGCGCCGCGCCGCCTTTGCGCCACTCTATCCGGAACATGCCGGTGGGGATTGTCGGTCTCGGGTCGATCGGCAAAGAGGTACTCGCACGATTGACGCCTTTCGGCGTTGACGTGAAATGGTGGGGACCACGACCCAAGCCAGATATCGAAACGCCATACGTAGCCTCTGTCGAGGACTTGGCGGATCAATGTCGAGGCTTAATCATTTGCTGCCGTCCAGGCGATACGACGCGCCATCTGATCAACAATAAAATCCTCGACCGGCTCGGTCCTGATGGGGTGCTTGTGAATGTTTCACGCGGCAGTGTCGTGGATGAGGCTGCGTTGATTGAGGCACTGAAATCGAACCAGATTGGCGGCGCGGGTCTGGATGTTTTTGACCCTGAACCCACGAATAGTGCCCGCTGGGCCGATGTTCCAAACGTCATTCTGACCCCGCATCAAGGCGGCGCAACTTTCGAAACGCTCTTCGCGCAAGCGCAATTGGCACAATCAAACATTGAGAATTTCATAGATGGCGAGACGTTGAATTCTAGCGTCCTTTGATCGCTGATAAACCGACAGCGCCGCGCTTCTACGCACCCCACTCAACCCGCCATCACCCCATAAACCGCTTCCGAAAACACAGCCAAATCACGTGCAAAAGCGGCGTCATCGGTCAAGCCATCCGCCAGGACCACCAGATAATAAGCCGCCGCCGAGCTTTCGACGATGGCGATGTCATGGACGAGACCGGCGAGCGTGCCCGTCTTGTGCGCGATCAGGGCATTGTCGGTTAGGAATTTCGGGATCCGCTCATTGCGCAAATTGTTTTGCAGCATGTGTTTGATAAAGGCATAGCGCGGCGCGCTGTCGATCGTCTGCAAGAGCGTCAGGCAATCGGTTGCCGTGGTCAGATTGGCGCGCAGCGGCGCCCCGAGAGACGCATCCTCGAATCCGACGGCGATATTCGTCCCGGACAGGCCATTCGCAGCGCACCAGGCATTTACCTTGTCCATGCCGACCGCATCGAGGACGGCGCTGGTTGCCGGGTTGTCGCTGACAATCAGCATCAGACCGATGAGCGCCTTCAGCGTGAGTGTGTCGCCAGCATCAAACGCTTCGAGAATGGAGCAATAGAACGTGTCGTTCAGATCGCGCTTTGCGATGGGCTGGCGCAAGTCGAGCGCCCCCCGTTCGGCAAGGTCTGCTGCGGCACAAGCAATCGCGGTCTTGATCACGCTGGCCGAGGCGATGGGCAGATCCGGAACAATCGACACCGACAAAGTGGGGTCGCGTTTGCAGCGCGCGATAATCGAGACGGGCCCCGGCGCGTTTGCGAGGTTTCGGCTCAGCGTCCGCAGCTTTTCCAATCGAGCAGTCATTCTCGTTTTCTGACCCGCAGCGCCAGAAAAAGCCAGCCTTT
>JAYZAM010000025.1:0-4981 GCA_036339715.1 Pseudomonadota bacterium
TGCGAGCTATCTTCTTTGGTGGTGGGTTGAAAAACCTGCGCTTCGGCGTGATAGCCATTATAGAATAGCTACGGAGGAACCGGTTCGAGATGAGCGAATACGAGACGATCACACTGGACGCGACGCGAGCTGGAATAGCGATACTCACGCTGAATCGACCTGAGCGACACAATGCGTTTAACAGTCAGGTCATCGAGGAACTGACGGATGCTCTGGAGACGCTTGAAGAGCAAGATACGCTGCGAATGGTGATTCTGCGCGGGGCCGGCAAGAGCTTCTCGGCCGGGGCAGATTTGGAGTGGATGAAGGCTGCGCAACACTGGACGCGCGAGGACAATGAACAAGATGCGATCGCGCTAGCTGAAATGCTTCGCAAGCTCGCCGAACTTCCGCAAATGACGCTGGCCCTGGTGCAAGGCGCGGCAATGGGCGGTGGGGCAGGCCTCGTCGCAGCCTGTGACCTAGCGGTGGCTGTAAAAGGCACCAAGTTCAAATTTAGCGAAGTTCGCCTCGGCCTGACGCCTGCAACCATCTCACCCTTTGTTATCAACGCGATCGGGCCGCGTTGGGCTAAGGCCCTGTTCGTTACGGCGGAAGGCTTTGATGCCGACTACGCGGAGAAAATCGGGCTCGTACAATACGTCGTCGACGATTCCGAAGGCCTCGCGAGCATGGAAGAGCATATTGCCAGTTTGGCGATGGGCGCCGCGCCTGGCGCTATTCGCGACGCCAAAAATCTGGTCCTCGATTTTGCCGGAGAACCTTTCAGTGCGGCGCTCAGCAAGGAAACGGCGAAACGCATCGCCGCCCGCCGGGTGAGTGAAGAAGGAAAAGAAGGACTGACGGCGTTTCTGGAGAAACGGAAGCCCGATTGGGCCGATTAGATCATCCCACAAACCTGCATCAAGGCCGTGCGGAACTGATTGCCCGGTTCAGGAAGGAAACAGTCGATCAGTCAACGCCTGGGATGGCTCCGACTGGTAGACCAAGGTCTCGCAGAAATCCGATCGTCGCATCTACCGGATTTATCCCCGTCATGCTCTCGATCTGGTTCTGAAAGACAAAGACCAGTACGCCGAGCATAATCGCATAGATCAGGAACTGCATAAGAGACTTCAGGACGAACGCGCCAGCACTACCAGCGACCAAGCCAACGCCACCCATGATCAAGGCACCGGTAATCGGCGTGAGTTCGCTTATTTCTGCCGCCTGACTATATCCGATATATCCGCCAACGCCCGCGCCAATAATCCCTGCTAGACCGCTGAGGCGTGCTCCAGATGCATAAGCCATATGTTTCCCCTTACTCTTTTGCGCGCTTTAGCTTAGGCGGTAAATCAAGATAGGGGCAAGGCCACCAGCTGCCCTTCACCGATCAGATAAAAGGGTCGATCCTTATGATAACATCGCTATTGATCGCCAATCGCGGGGAAATTGCGTGTCGGATCATGCGCACGTGTCGAGCTTTAGGAGTTCGCAGTATCGCCGTTTACTCGGACGCGGATGCGCGCGCCAAGCATGTTCGCGAAGCCGATGATGCCGTTTGGATAGGTGCCGCTTCTGCAACCGAAAGCTATCTGGACAGTCAAAAAATTATCGCTGCGGCGAAGGCGGCTGGGGCCGATGCGGTCCATCCGGGGTATGGGTTTCTGTCGGAGAATGCTGCCTTTGCAAGATCGGTTGCGGACGCGGGACTAATTTGGGTTGGTCCCAACGCTGAAACGATTGAAGCCATGGGACTCAAAGATCGCGCGAAAGCAATCGCTGAAGATGCAGGTGTCCCTGTGCTTCCGGGTTATCGGGGGGAGGCTCAGGATGCCAAGACCCTCACCAAAGAAGCAGATCGCATTGGTTATCCGCTGTTGATCAAAGCGGTCGCTGGCGGTGGTGGCCGCGGCATCCGGCTCGTGAACAAATCTGCCGATCTCGCCGCCGAGTTAGAGAGCGCTGTGCGCGAAGCGGAAGCGGCGTTTGGTGATGGCCGCGTCATGCTTGAAAAGCTTGTAGAGCAGCCTCGTCATATTGAAGTTCAGGTGTTTGGCGACAGCCACGGAAATGCCGTTCACCTGTTTGAGCGTGATTGTTCCCTGCAGCGTCGGCGCCAGAAAGTCATTGAAGAGGCCCCAGCACCCGGCATGCCGGACGATGTTCGCAAGGCCATGTGCGATGCCTCGGTAAAGCTCGCCAAAGCCGTTGGCTATCAAGGCGCGGGCACGGTTGAATTCATCGTCGATGGCGCAAAACCGCTGGGGCTGGATACGTTCTGGTTTCTCGAAATGAACACACGTCTTCAGGTCGAGCATCCTGTCACTGAGATGGTGACGGGAACCGATCTCGTGGCCTGGCAGCTAAGCGTTGCGAGTGGTGAAAAGCTGCCGGTGAAGCAAAAAGAGATCAAGCTGAATGGCCATGCGATTGAGGCGCGTATCTGCGCAGAAGACCCAGCAGACGGGTTTCGTCCGGGCGCCGGCCTGATCGAAGAGTTCGGTATGCTCGCGGATGAAGAGGCCGAATGGCTGCGCTGGGAGGCGGGGTTTGAGAGCGGAGATCGCGTGCCCGCCGCTTACGACTCGATGATTGCTAAACTCGTCGTCTATGGCGCGGATCGCGAAGAAGCCAATGATCGTCTGATCGACACGCTGGCGCACCTTCAATTGGTTGGTGTCCCCGGCAATACCGGCTTTCTGCGCCGCTGTGCCATGGCCGATGCCTTCATTGAGGGGACGCACCATGTGAACTGGATCGCAGAGCAGGGATCTTCGCTCACGCATCCGCCGCAATCCCATCAGCACGCCTCGGTGATGGCGGTTTGCGATGTATTGCTTGGGGAAAGTGGTGCCTCGCCTTGGAGTGTCCGCGACGGCTGGCGGATGAACGCGCCTGCAATCATGAAGACGGCGATTGCCGTGGGTGAGGATGCTGACTGGTTCGATCCGCGCGACCATCAGGTTGCTGATGATATTTCCATGCCTTTGGTCACCGACCTGTCGGATCGTCGTTTCGCCGTGACGACGGGCGGAGACAGTGTTCTGGTCGAAGTGCCTGATTTTGAGGCTGAGGCCGAAGCGCTCGCAGGGGGCGACGCGGTCAAATCGCCGATGCCGGGCAAGATCATCGCGATCAATGTTAAAGCAGGTCAGTCTGTCGAGAAAGGACAGACGGTTGCGGTGATGGAAGCGATGAAAATGGAGCATTCACTGGCCGCGCCCCGTGATGGTGTGGTGGCAGCTGTCAGCGTCAAACTTGGCGCGCAGGTTCCAGAAGGGGAGATCCTCGTCTCACTCGAAGAGGCTTAGACGGAGAGCGCGAAAAAAAGCGTTTTAAAATAGGGGCTAAGGTCCCGCCCGCAGTTTTGAATTCGACCCACTCGGATGGTTGCTACTCAAGACGCTATGCATAATGAGCAAAGCGCGGTGACGCTGACATGGGACGCCTGGTGGGACGATCACTACCAGGCCGATCTTTCTTATCAGAGAAAAGATCTCCTGACGCTTCGCCAATTTCCTTTCTTGTCGACCGCGTGTCCTGCGCAGCGTCCCCCTAAGGGGGATTGGCGCACGCGCCTTACCCGTAGCCGCTCTACACACTCAGGCCGGGTCGCACATGTCGGGATGTTCGAAGCGTTGGAAGATGAGTTGTGCCGGTTTGGAACCGATGGATTGAGCGGCTCACCAGACCGCGTCGATGCGCTTGTTTGTGCGGTATCGGTGCTTATGCTCTCACCCGCCGGTGCACCGCGGATTCGCGCCCTTTAACGACCGGTACGGAACGCTTTTCGGCCGAGATACTTATTCTTTTTTGGCGTTGGCTCGGCCGCAGTTGCGACTTCGACCTCAGGCGCAGAAGCATTCTTGATGGCGATATCACCGGACAGGATCTGACGCACATAAGACAGGGCGGAGCTACCCGTATTCACTTCTATTTCCGGCGCGTTCTTGTCGAGGCGTTTTGCCAGGAGCTTGATGTGATAAGGGCTGAGACTGTCGAGCGTTTTGTCGAAGACAGTCTCGCCGAGCGTCTCTTTCAGGGTCAGCAAATCATCGCGTGTGAGGCCGGCCGCTGTGAGCTGTTTGCGCGCAAGCTTGCCCGCGACGCCGACAAGATCCGCATCCTTGATACGGGGAAAGAGCGTGTCATGCTCGAGAATCGCTAAAAGCGCCGTGCGTCCGTTGCCCGAAAGTGCCATATTTATGCCGCTGCGTTTGTGGTTTGCGCCGAAAGACGCGACTGAACTTCCTGATATAGCATGTTCACCGTGGTGAGCGCATCCCCTGGCCATTTTTGTGCGAGCGTTGGGTTTGCGCCAAGCTCGACCGGGTTCGCCGCAAATTCGGATTTCTGCGGGATGACGGTCTGGAATATGTCATACTCGCTCTCTGGGTCAGCAGCGCCTTCGCGCATGGCTTCCAGAACAATGCTTTGATGTGGTGACCCATCGAACTTGGTCGGCAGAACGACGGGGCGATTGCTGAGCCCGCGTTTCTTGAGGCTCTCGATAATGTCGCCCGTGAAAAGATCGAGACCGAGAGTCGACATGAAATCCGGAATTGTCGGGACGATGATCAGATCAGACGCCGACAGTGTTGCCTCTGTCATCGCAGAAATTCCCGGAGGGCAGTCGCAAATGACGATATCATACTGTTTGCGCAAGTCCGCCATATCCTGACGCAACCGCAATCCAACACGGCCTTCAATTGCGGTCATTGAGTAGCCTTGCTCGGTCAGAATATAGATCAGTTCGCGCTCAGCTCGTCGCAATCCGGGCGTGGCAGGCACCAGCGACAGATCCAGCGCTTCGCCCATGAAGGTTACATCGCTGGCGTTTGGCACAATGAATTTTGTCATATGCGCAAAGCATTCGCCGAGAAAGTTTTCCCTCAAATAGTCTGACACATTCGTATAATTGTGGATCGCATCGTAAAGCCGTTCATCGCCGTTTTCACCAAAGATCAGAAGCGAAGCGTTGGCTTGACTGTCGAGG
>JAYZAM010000026.1:0-4118 GCA_036339715.1 Pseudomonadota bacterium
AAAGCGTCAATTTTTCAATTCAATTCCATTATTGAGCATATTCGAATAATAAAAGACCATCGAATATCAACGCCTCTTTAGCACTTGTCAGTGCAATTCTTATCTCTTCTGCAAATACTGTGCCAAAATGGAAAGCATGCATGCGTTGGAAGTAAAGGCATGATTTATTAAGCCCTTTTTACGGGTCGAGGGCAATACAATTTTTAGCAATCTGGCTAGACGTCGACTTCGGCTTCCAGTGCATTGTCCTGGATGAACTGACGTCTCGGTTCAACAACATCGCCCATCAACCGAGAGAACATGTCGCCGGCCTCCATGGCATCATCGACTTGAACCTGCAGCAAGGTACGGGCATTTGCATCGAGTGTGGTTTCCCACAACTGATCGGCGTTCATTTCGCCGAGTCCCTTATAGCGCTGGATCTTGAGGCCTTTGCGTCCTGAAGCCAAAACGGCTTCCAGCAAGCTGACGGGACCGTTAACATTGATCTCGCCGGATTTTTCGTTTCGCAAAATAGAAGCTTCGACATAGATCGGGCGGATGGACTGCGCGATTCCATTCAGGCGCGCCGCGTCACTGCTGGCGAGCAATTGCGCATCGAGAACCGCCTTTTCCTCGACCCCGCGAACCTCGCGCCACAAGATCAGGTTGCCGTTCTCAAACTTGCCGTCCCGGGTATCTTCGCCTTCTTCGGCAATGAGATTAAGCCGGCTCGCCGCCTGTTTGGCTTCATCATCAGATGCACCGGGCGCCAGAGCTCCGGCGATTGCGGCCTGTTCTACGATTTCGCCCGGGGCACGTAGGCTGAGGCGCCAAAGCGCCTGTTTGAACTGAGACGCGAGGCGAACGCGTTCGCGCAAATCCTCACCGGCTATCTGGGTGCTATCCGCGAGGATGAGCACTTCGCCATCCGTGCCGGCTTCAATCAGGTAGCTATTCAGCTCATCATCATCTTTCAGATACCGTTCTGACTTGCCGCGCGACACCTTATAGAGCGGTGGCTGGGCAATATAGAGATACCCTTTTTCGATGACTTCCGGCATCTGACGATAAAAGAAGGTCAGAAGCAGTGTCCGGATGTGGGCGCCGTCGACATCCGCGTCGGTCATGATCACGATCTTATGGTATCGCAGTTTTTCGATATCAAATTCTTCGCGCCCAATACCGGCCCCGAGGGCCATGATCAGCGTGCCAACTTGATCGGATGACAGCATCTTGTCGAAGCGGGCCCGCTCAACGTTCAGAATTTTACCGCGCAGCGGCAGAATGGCTTGATTGGAGCGGTCGCGGCCTTGCTTCGCGGAACCGCCGGCTGAATCACCCTCGACAATGAAGATTTCAGATTTGGACGGGTCTTTTTCCTGGCAGTCCGCCAGTTTCCCGGGCAGCGATGTGATGTCCAAAGCGGTTTTGCGCCGCGTTAGTTCGCGCGCTTTCCGCGCTGCCTCACGTGCCGCCGCCGCCTCGACGATTTTGGTCATTACGGCGACGGCTTCTTTGGGGTGTTCCTCGAACCACTCGGCCAGTTTTTCATGAATCAGGCTCTCGACCACAGGTCGCACTTCCGATGATACGAGTTTGTCTTTTGTCTGAGAGCTGAATTTCGGATCCGGCACTTTTACGGACAAGACACATGTCAGGCCCTCGCGGGCATCATCACCAGAGATATCGACCTTCTCTTTTTTGGCGATACCCGTTTCGGCGGCATATTTGTTGACGATCCGGGTCAGCGCCCCGCGGAAACCGGCGAGGTGTGTCCCGCCATCTCTCTGAGGGATATTATTGGTGAAGCACAGAACGTTCTCATGATAGGCGTCCGTCCATTCCAGCGCGGCTTCGACCGTAATGCCATCCTTTTCCCCGGTAACGAAAATTGTCTCAGGGATGAGCGCGTTCTTGGTTGTGTTCAGGTGTTGAACGAAGGCCGCCACACCACCTGCATATTCCAAAACGACTTCGTACGGCTCTGCTTCCCGGAGGTCTTTGAAGACAATTCTGACGCCTGAATTCAGAAAGGCCAGTTCCCGCAGGCGATGTTCCAGCGTCTTGCGATTGTAAATCGTCATCGTGAAGGTTTCAGAACTCGCCAGAAAGCGCACCGCTGTGCCGGTATAAGGCGTCCCATCGGCTTTCACCGGACTAGTGCCGACAACTTTTAGAGGCGCCTCTGTGCGCCCACCGTCGACAAAGCGCACATGGTGTTCTGATCCATCACGGTGAATCTTCAGATCGAGCCAGACGGACAGGGCGTTCACAACCGAAACGCCTACGCCGTGAAGGCCGCCAGAAACCTTATAGGAATTGCTGTCAAACTTTCCGCCCGCGTGGAGCTCGGTCATGATCACTTCCGCGGCCGACCGGCCTTCAGTAGCGTGCTGGCCGACCGGGATACCGCGTCCATTATCTGTAATCTCGGCAGATCCATCCGGGTGCAATGTGACGGTAACCTCGTCTGCGTGCCCGGCCAGAGCTTCGTCGATTGCATTGTCGACAACCTCGTAAATCATGTGGTGAAGACCGGATCCGTCATCCGTATCACCAATATACATTCCGGGGCGTTTGCGAACGGCTTCGAGGCCTTTCAGGACCTTGATTGCATCGGCGCCATATTCGGTATTGTTTTCGGCCGGTTCAGACATGGGACTTTCCCCGCAAGTGATTCGTCAAATTCCCTG
Organism: Pseudomonadota bacterium; assembly: GCA_036339715.1. GTDB lineage: Bacteria > Pseudomonadota > Alphaproteobacteria > Caulobacterales > Hyphomonadaceae > Henriciella. Next base: position 2,676 of record JAYZAM010000026.1, read on the forward strand.
TTTTTATACGGTAAATCGGTCCAAAAGGGAAATCGTCCACTGGTATTTTGCCGAATTAAAAATGTATTCAAATCAATGGTTTATGCTTGATTTTGGGAGGATCCAAATATCGTGTCGCGCTGACCCTGCGAAAACCCGCTAAAACGACCCCAAAATGGATGGAAACGCGAGGTCGGCATGCTGTGGGCATTTCGGATAATTGGGCTTATTTTAGCGATCGGCTTGGGGACATATTTGATCGCTGATATGCGACTGAAGCCCCTCACTGATGACGCGCGCAGCAAAGCACCTGGAAGCTTTCTGGAACTGAGCGACGGCCGTTTGCATTATCGCTGGGATGGTCCGCAAGACGGACCAGTCCTGGTCTTGGTTCATGGGTTTTCGACCCCCCATTTTATTTATGAGCAGAATGTTGAAGCCCTTAATGCGGCCGGATTCCGAACCCTTCGCTTTGACCATTTCGGACGCGGTTGGTCTGATCGTCCGAGAACGAAGTACGATATCGACTTTTATGATCGGACCCTGCGCGAGCTACTCGAAGGAACCGGTGTCGATGAGCCATTTGGCCTCGCTGGTCTGTCCATGGGCGGGCCAATCGTTGCTGAGTTTGCAGCGCGATACCCTGAGCGGGTTGACCGGCTCGTTCTGCTTGTGCCTGCGGGACTGGATACAGCAGGTGCGGATAGTTTGTCCGCGCGCTTGGTCCGAACGCCGGTTCTTGGAGACTGGCTCTGGCGGATGATCGGCCGGAACGTTTTGCTGGGTGACGCGCAATATGATGAGAGCGCCCGCGCGCCGGGAAACAAACTGCAGGGCGACGTCACTGAGCAGTTTCAATATCGCGGCTACTTGCAGGCTTTGCTGTCGACGCTCCGTCATATGCCGATGACCGAACGGGAAGACACGTTTAGACGGTTGGCGAATACCGGTGTTCCGGTGCTCGCGATTTACGGCGATGCTGACGAGACCGTCTTGGTGTCGAGTGCCGAAAAATTGCGCGCTCTAATGCCAGAAGCCGATATTCGGGTGGTTGAAGGCGGCGAGCACGGGTTGAATTACCAGATGCACGAATTGATCAGCCCCTGGCTCGTCGATTGGTTCTCAAACGCTCAATAGGTTTCCGCGATCAGGTTTAGCAACGCATCCATTTCGGGGGTCGCTGAGCTCGTAATCGCTGGGCGGTCATTGGCGATAATAGAAAACAATAAGCGTTGACCGCTTTTCGCGATCATCACACCCGAGAGCGCATTGGCACCATTCAGTGTTCCGGTTTTCGCAAAGATACGCCCTTGCAAGCGAGTGCCGACAAAACGCCGCTTTAGGGTGCCGTCCACGCCGCCTATCGGTTGGTCGGCCAGCCAGGTCTCGAACCAGGCTTGCTGGGCGGCGAAGGCCAGGAGCTTGACCATCGCACGTGGGCTGATGCGATTATAGACGGACATG
>JAYZAM010000027.1:0-7421 GCA_036339715.1 Pseudomonadota bacterium
CAACCCCTAGAATGCTCGTATTGTTACCTCGTCTGAACGACCCGATCATTTCTGTCATAGCTGACTATCACCTCCGATTGCCCCCGAAGACGGGGCGGTTCCAGCTCGAGCGATGCATATCTTTCAGTGTTCGGGCGCTGAATAAGGGATATTCCCTATGTGCGAATGGGACGCGATCTCTAGAAGAGCATGCAACAAAGCATGATCGGGATGGGACATGACGACTTTGATGCAAGCGCTTTATGGACTGGCAATGATAGCCGTTGGCGGTCTGAAAACCTGGTTGCACGTGGGCAGCGTTCCCGCGATTTCGGTGCCCATGTGTTCAGGAAAAACCCTGACCCTGGCGGCGAGCCAACCCAGTTGGATTGAGCAAACGCATTGCTGGGGGTGCTATATGTTCGCCGCAGGGCTTGTCTGGCTGACGTTCGCAGGAATGGCAGCCTACACGCAGCGGCGCTCTGTCACCGCAAACATGGATTGATCCATGCCTGACGCCCGTTACAAAGGATGGTTGATGACAGACAATCAGCATCCTGTTCTCCGGGACTCATCCGGGCGTTACGGAGACCGAAAGTCTCTTGAGCTTTTGATGCGGTCTGTCCTCGCGTCTGTGCCCGATGCGATGATCGTGATCAACGATACCGGACAGATCATGGCATTCAGCGCCGCCGCCGAACGCCTGTTTGGTTATGATGCGCGCGAGATTGCCGGCAAGAATGTCTCCGTTCTGATGGAAGACAAGCACCGCAAGCATCATGATCAATATATCGATAATTATCTCTCGACGGGCGAAAAGCAGATAATCGGAATTGGTCGAATCGTCGAAGCCAAGCTTGCTGACGGGCGGGTTATCCCAGTCGAGCTGAAGATTGGCGAAGCCGATATTGATGGGGAAAAGCTCTTTACCGGATACATCCGGGACATTTCCGAGATCCAGGCCAACGCACTTCGGCTCAATGAGATGCAAGTCGAGCTGGCGAATTTCTCCCGGCTGAGCGCGGTCGGAACGATGGCGTCTGCGATGGCGCACGAGCTTAACCAGCCGCTGACAGCCGTTGCCAATTATCTGGAAGCGGCGCGAGATTTGCTCGAAAATGCAGATGCAGATACGCTTGCCTTCATTCAGGAAGCGCTGGATGCCGCCGCCAACCAATCGATCCGGGCCGGTCAGATTGTGCGTCGCCTGCGCGATTACGTCTCGCGCGGAGAACTCGATATGCGCCCGGTCAAGTTGCCGTCGCTCATTGAGGATGCGAGCTCTCTGGCAAAAGTTGGAATTGACGGGCCGCTGGCCCGGGTGATTTCCCGGGTTCCGGAAACATTCCCAGATGTTTTGGCGGATCGGTTGCAGCTGCGCCAGGTGATCGTCAATCTGGTCCGCAATGCGATTGAAGCCTTATCCAGCACGGATAATCCCCAAATCTGGATATCCGCCAGGGTCGAAGACGACCTCGCCATTGTCACAGTCGAGGATAATGGACCAGGCTTTTCCGGCAGCGAGGAGGCGTCACCGTTTGATGCCTTCAACAGCACCAAGCCCGGCGGCATGGGACTGGGGCTGTCCATTTGTCAAACTATCATGGATGCGCACGGCACCAAGATTGAATATGCGCCGTCACCACGCGGTGGGGCGGCGTTCGAATTTTCCCTGCGATTAGATACAGGAGCGTCTTTAGATGAGTGAACGAACAGTATTCCTCGTCGACGATGATGAAGCCATCCGACATTCGGCGAGCTTCATGCTGCGTCACGCGGGCTATACGGTGAAGACGTTCCCCGATGGCATCGTTTTCCTCGATCAGATCTCTGATCAGTTCGACGGATGTATTCTGCTGGATGTCCGGATGCCGGGGATGGATGGCCTTGAAGTTCAGAGCGCACTCAATCGTCGGGGCATCAATATGCCTGTGATCATCCTGACCGGGCATGGAGATGTGCCTGTGGCGGTCGAGGCGATGAAGGGCGGGGCGATCGAATTTCTGGAAAAGCCCTATGAGAAGCAGGCCTTGGTTGGGGCGATTGAAAGCGCCTTTAACCTGCTGGATAATCAAGCGGCCGAGGACAAAAGGAGCCTTGATGCCAAAGCGAAGCTGACCAGTCTGACCCCTCGTGAAATGGAAGTGCTGGACTGTCTGGTCGCGGGACTGACCAATAAAGGGATCGCCCAGGCGCTTTCTATTTCACCGCGTACGGTCGAAATACATAGAGCGCATATGATGGAAAAGCTCGAAGCCGATAGCCTATCAACGGCACTTCGGCTGGCTTTTTTAGCGGGAATAGGTAGTGAGGAGTCCTAGGAACACTACCTAGAGACGAGCTTCAATCGATCGGCTACAATCAAAACCATGACCGTTTCCATCGATATTTCTTCTCCCTCGGCAGCCAAGACCATGTCTCGGCTTGTCTTGATTGAGGATGATGAGAATGTCCGCCGCGCCACGAAGATGATGTTACGGGCTCGGGGCTACAAGGTGGATGCCTACCGAACCGGCACGGAGTTCTTGCTGAATGCGGACGATCATGGCTGCGACTGTTTGCTGATCGATTACAAAATGCCGCGCGTGGATGGTTTGGAGGTGATGCGGCGGCTTCGACATCGCAAGGATCGCACGCCCGCAATCATGATTACGGGGTTCTATTCGGAAACGCTCAGGAACAAGGCGCTTTCGGCAGGGTTTTCAGACGTGCTAGAGAAGCCTGCCTTGCCCAACTCGCTGGTCGAGATGATCCAGAAGACCGTGAACTGAACCCCGCTGGGCTGTCCGGCCGATAGATTTATTTTAGCGTCGCGACCTGCGCTTCCGAGAGGTGAATAGCGTGTTCGAGTCTGGTGACGGACGATCCACCGACAAAGATGTCAAACATGCCGGGCTCGAGCGTAAAGACGGCTTTGCTGTTATAGAAGCCCAACTCTTTGACGCCCAACTTAAACGATACGACGCGTCGTTCGCCTGCCGCGAGTTTTATTTTTTCGAATCCTTTCAGTTCCCGCACCGGACGAGCGATGCTGGCAACGCGATCGCGTAAATAAAGCTGAACGACTTCTTCGCCGACACGGTCACTCGTATTGATCACTGCGACTTCGACGTGAACATGATCTTCTCTAAATTCGACGATCAGGTCAGCATACTCAAAATGGGCATAGCTGAGCCCGTGCCCGAACGGATATAGGGCGCTGGTTTCGACATCGGAGTATCCAGCCCAGACAACCGTGTCTTTGGGACCTGGGCGCCCGGTATTGAGGTGATTGTAGAAGAGCGGCATTTGACCCACATGCCGCGGGAAACTCATAGGCAGCTTTCCGCTCGGATTTTCCTTGCCGGTCAGCACATCTGTGATTGCCCGGCCTGCGCGATGGCCGAGGTGCCAGGCTTGAACAATTGCCGGAACATGGGCATCGGCCCAGCTCAGATCGAGGGGGCGGCCGCTCATCACCACGAGTACGATGTTCGGATTTGCTTCATGAACGGCTTGGAGCAGGGTCTGTTGTAAGCCTGGAAAGCCAATATCCACGCGGCTGCGGCCTTCGCCGGTCTGGCGGGCGGTCTCACCAAGGACAAGCACGACTTTGTCAGCCTGGCGCGCGGCCTCAACGGCCTCGCCAAATCCATCCCAATTGTCGGTGTTCACGATGACCGGGTATTCAAACCCCGCATCACCCCATTGCACATGCACCCCGTGGGAATACTCGAAATTGAGTTGCGCTTCTTCAAAGCCTTCTAAAACCGACATCGCAGAATGCGGATCGGCATGTGCCCGCCAATTCCCAAGAGGGGCATCCTTATCTGCGGCCAATGCTCCGATTAGAGCGATGCGCTCGTCTGGATGGAGGGGCAGCGCGCCATGATGGTTTTTCAGCAGGACAATCGACTTGCGGGCGATTTCTTCCGAGGCATCGAGATGAGCATCCGCCAGCAAGGTGGCAGCTTCTCGTTCTTTGTCGAGGTACCGGAAGGGATCTTCAAACAGACCGAGTTCAAACTTCACCCGAAGCACCCGGCGAACCGCATCATCGATCAGGCTTTCGTCAAGCTCACCGGCATCGACCAGACCCTGCAAGTGATCCAGATAAACATAGGATTCCATGTCGACATCGGAGCCAGCCGTTAGTGCGACTTTGGCTGCCTCACGACCATCTTCGACATAGCCATGATCGACCATTTCAATCGCCGACCCCCAGTCCGAGACAACCACACCGTCAAAGCCCCATTCGCCTTTTAACAGGCCCCGCTGCAGCTCAACATCACCCGTCGCCGGGATGCCATTGATCGTGTTGAACGCGTTCATGAAAGACCGAGGCTGGGCTTCATCCAGGACGGTTTTAAAGGGTGGCAGGATCGTATTGAAAAGCGTGGTCTGACTGATTTCGGCCGTATTGTACTCTTTGCCAGCTTCGGCAAATCCGTAGCCTGCAAAGTGCTTGGCAGTTGCCAGAATTGTGTCGTCGGCGGCGAGGTCGTCACCCTGGAACCCTTTGACCCTCGCAACGGCGATTGCGCCGCCGAGGTATGGATCTTCGCCGGAACCTTCCATGACACGGCCCCAACGCGCGTCACGTGTGATGTCGATCATCGGTGCAAAGGTCCAGTTCAGCCCCTGCGCCGCGGCTTCAACCGCCGCCACCCGCGAGCCTTTCTCGATCAGCTCCATATCCCAGCTTGCGGCTTCCGCGAGCGGGATCGGGAACATGGTTTTCTGACCGTGGATGACGTCATATGCGAACATCATTGGGATGCCCAAGCGCGAATTTTCCACCGCAAATGTCTGGAACGCTCGGACATCATCATGCCCCACAACATTCAGCATCGATCCGATGATACCGCGTTGCAAAAGGTGGTGCTTTTGACCTTCGCGGTCTCCTGGCGGCGGTGGCCCAGTGACGTCGTAGAAGCCGGAAAACTGTGTCAGTTGTCCAACCTTCTCTTCCAGAGTCATGTCTGCGAGCAGCGCATCAATACGCGCATCGTCTGACCGTTTGAGTGTGTCGGATGTCGGCTCAGTCAGCATGACAGTTTAGCCCCCTCAAGATCGGTGCGTTATGAACACCATTGTATTCTTTATCGGCGGGAAGTCGCCCGCTATTTCTTATTTCAGCTCGGTCGGTTTCGAGCTTATGCACATACCCTGAGACGCTATGAGCAGGAATTAGAACGCAATTCAAGGGGCCAATTGACGAGCGCTGTCAATTTTGAGATCGCCCTTAGGTTGGAGAAACTTGTCCGGCTTCGGTTTTTGTACCAAGGTCAAAAAAAAGACATTCGTCTGGGGAGAGGAAATGCAGGAAAACGCGCAACACAACCGTGTGCCAATGATTGAAAAGATCGCATACGGGGCCGGCATGCTGGGGAATCAAATGTTCCCGGCAGCCCTTGGTGTATTCATGGTCGTCTTGGTTCAGGGGCTGGGATTTCCACCACTTTTGTGGGGATTGCTCTTCTTCTTACCGCGCCTTCTGGATGCTATTCTCGACCCGATTATGGGCTTCATTACCGACAATACGCGGTCACGATGGGGCCGTCGCAAGCCATATATCATGATCGGCGCGGTGATTACCGGCCTGTCCTATATCGTGATGTGGCAGCTGTATGAAACCAACAGCCTCAACTTCAATTTCACGTACTTTCTCATCGGATCGCTGGTCTTCTATGTCGGGCTGACAATCTTCGCGACGCCTTACATCGCGATGGGTTACGAGATGAGCGATAATTTTCATGAGCGCACCCGTCTCATGGCGGTCGCACAATGGATTGGGCAGTGGGCATGGGTGATTGTGCCCTGGTTCTGGCCGCTTCTGTATAATCCCGAACTGTTTGACTCACCCGCTGAAGGGGTTCGGACACTCGCCATCTGGATTGGTTTGGCCTGTATGGTCCTGACGGCCATACCGGCTCTGATTGTCAGAAGCCCATCCTCTGAACACGCAGAAGATCTGGAGGATCTAAGCCTTAAGAATCTTGGTCGGAACCAGAAATCGTTTATGATGGGTTTTGGGGCGGCATTCAGCCTCAAGCCGTTCCGAAAGCTTTGCGCGGCTACGCTCCTGGTGTTCAGCTCATTCCAGACAGTCGGGGCCTTCACCTTCTTTATTGTGGTGCACTACCTGTTTGCTGGTGACGCCGCTGCAGCTGGTAACTGGCCCGCTTGGTTCGGCACTGTCAGCGCCTTAGCGACCTGCTTCATGGTGATCCCGATCATCACGTTTATGTCGATGCACCTTGGCAAAAAGAACACGTTTATCCTGACTCAGGGCATCTCCTTGATCGGATATGCCATGTTCTGGTGGTTCTTCCAGCCTGGTAATCCGCTGCTGATGCTGGCGCCGATCCCGTTCTTTTCATTTGGGATTGGCGGGCTGTTCACCCTGATGATGTCAATGACCGCCGACGTTTGTGATCTCGACGAAATGAATACGGGTTTGCGCCGGGAAGGTACCTTTGGCGCGATTTACTGGCTGATGGTGAAGTTCGGCGTCGCGATCGCAGGCGGCTTAAGTGGCCTGATTATGGCTTGGACCGGATTCTCGCCGAGCGCGACTGTTCAAGTCGACGGGGCAATGGACGGCATGCGGCTCGCCTATAGTGTCGTACCGATCCTTGGCGCCTTGCTCGCTATCTGGTTCATGCGTGATTATGACGTCACCGAAGAGCGCGCATCAGAGATCCGCGATACTTTGGAAAAGCGACGCGCCGAGGCTGTACCTGCTGAGTAAGCGGGTACCGACCTCACCATTATTAGGACGGTTCGGCTGAGTCCGGACCGTCCCACGCATAATATCTGAACCAGTCATACTCTGCGGTCATCGGGTATTGGTTGCGCTCTTTATTGCCGCCGAAATAATCCTGAACATCATCCACCGGGATCCAGAAATTCATGAATATCGTGGTTGGATTGTTCGGGATTGGGGTCGGCAATTCCTGTGGGGGCAGGCATTCCGGATCGCAATCAATGTCCGTTGCGCTCAGCGTCTTCACCAGCTCGCCATCGACATACCAGCTAATCGAGTCCGGCAACCACTCAATTGCGAAGACCCGCCAATCATCAACCGGTCCAACTTCGATTTTATCCTCCCAAGCCCCATAGACGCGTGTCCGCCACCATTCCCAAGTGTCTTTCCCGTAAATCAGGTTTGCTTGAAACTTGTCAGGTCGGCCGCCCTCAAGTTCGACATCGATTTCTTCCCATTCAATCGAGTCCGGTTGGGACGAGGCGGGATCTTTGTCGAACCGATAGGTGAAAAGCGAAGAAATATAGCCCGAGGCGGTTTCCCGGTTCGGCGCCTTCATTCGCGCTTCGATGCGTCCATAGTGAAATTTGACTTCATCGCGCGTGCGCAGCTCACCGCAAATATAGTCATACGGTCCTTTTTCTTGTTCGTGATCGAATGACCAACTGCCTGGAACCGATTGCTCCTTTACGAA
>JAYZAM010000028.1:0-4384 GCA_036339715.1 Pseudomonadota bacterium
TGCAAGCTTAACGCGTATTAAATGCGTTCCAGTCTCGCATTTTTGCCCCAGTCTAGCTTATAATAGTGATCATGAGTGACGTACCCGAAACCGAAAAAATGAAGCCTTCTGACGCCATCGCGCGCCTCAATGCGGCTCAGAAAAAATCCGGCTATCTCGCCTGGGGTGGCCTTGGTTTGGCGTTTTTGTGGTGGGTCGCAGCCCTGGTTGGCACTGTTGCAATGGTCGGAACCGAAGCATTGGGCGAGGCTCAGCCAGCGCTCGTCGTCGCGGGGCTGATCGCGATCATTCTTCCGGGTCTTATGCTCGTCCTCGCAGGTATGATGGCCCGTGAACAGGCCCGCGCAACGGCCGCTAATGCGGTGGTTCTGGAAGCGGCGGCACGCTTGCTTCTGCCTGCAGAAACCATGGCCGGCGAAGCCAAAACCTTCGCGCAAGAAATGTCGAGCGCCAGTGCGGAAGTCGACCGCTCTATGGGTCATGCGCTTTCAGCGATGAAGGCCATGTCTGCAGAGATCGGCGATGAACGCCAGCGACTGGAATCGGTCACATATGCCAGTGCTGACAATGCGAGAGACCTTGCCGAACGGCTCGGCAATGAACGCAATGGTCTGGAGCAGCTCGCCAAAGACCTGCGTGAACAAACAGACCTTTTGAACGAAGCCATCCCTGAACAAGCCGAATTGATGGTCAATTCTGCCAAGGCCGCTGCAAATGAAGTCGGCGCCGCAGAAGATGCCTTACAGGCGCGCCTGGTCAGCCTCGATCAAACCGGTCGTAGCCTCGCCCAGAAAATATCGGCAATGGACACGCTTGCTGCCGAAGCCGGAGAGCGCAACGAAACGCTTCTATTTGCGATCGCCCGCATGGAAGAGAAGCTGGAACAGTCGCGCAAGACCGTCGAGACAGCAGCGCGCGCCGGCGAACTGGCGGCTGCGGCGGCGGGAACGACCGGCGACCGCCTTATGGAATCTGTCAAAATGGCACTAGATGGCGCGCGCGACGCCAGCAGTCAGATTCAGAACCAGACGTTTGAAGCGTCAGAATCTGCCGCCCGCGCTCTGGCCGAACTGAAAGACGCCGGACAGCAAGCCGCTGCAGCAGTGCGTGCCGCTGGAATGGCGGCGCGTGCGGAAATGGACATTGCTGAACGCCGCGCGACCAATACGAGCCAGGCCTTGCTGAACAAGACAAAGTCGATGCAAGCGCGTGTGGAAAAGGTCACAGCACCTGTCGCTGAGGATCCAATCCTGGAACCCGAACCGGAGCCTGTGAAAGCGCCGCCTCCGGCGCCGACAGCGGTGGTGCAATCGCCATCACGTGCGGTCGAGGAAGATTTGTTCGAAGCGAGCGCAGATCGCATGGCGAAAGCCATGCTTGACGAAGCAAAAGACGCCCCAAAAACCAATGGCAACGGACGCCTGCAAAATGGCCCAGGAAATGGCCACGATCCGGAAATTGGCACTGCGCGGTCCAGCACCGATGACGATGTTCTGGACACCGCCCGTTCGCTGATCGATCTCGATGGTGGCGTCGAATTGACAGCGCCGCGTACAGGCGAGTCCCTGAGCGATATTATTGCAGATATGGAGCGCGATGAGCGCTCGACTCTCTCACGCGAAGAAACGGCCGAAGCCCTGCTCAGTCAGTTGCAGGAGTCTGGCATTAAACTGACCGATATCTTCCGGCCGAAAGACAAGAAACGGATCGCGCAGGCCGCGCGCAAAGGTGAGGATCAACGCCGCAGCGCGATCAACCAGCAAGTCGGTCGTCAGGTTGAGCGGGTCCGGCAGCGGCTCCGTGGTAATCTTGAAATGATGACGCTGGCCAGAGATTTTCTGGCGCTGGAAGAGTCAGACGCACTGAATGCGCTGGAGAATACGCACGCATCGAACAAGAATGCGAGTGCTCGCCTCGCCACTTATCTCCTGCTCGATGCGGCTGTGACCTGAGACGAAACTATTCGCCAATCCAATCAAATTCTGGCTCTTCCCACCACGGGAAGAAACTCGGCATACCGTCCGATACTTTAACCGGATAAACCGGTTTGCGCTTTTCGAGGAAGCTCATAACACCCTCCCGCGCATCTTCAGTCTGACCACGGGAATAGATCGCCGCGCTGTCGACAATGTGGGCATCCATTGGGTGGCCCGCGCCAAGCATCCGCCACATCATGTGCCGTGTTAGTGTGGTCGAAACGGCGGCTGTATTCTCAGCAATCTCCAAAGCCATCTTCCGCGCCACATCCATAAGCTCTGCTTGTGGATGAACAGAATGGATCAAGCCACCTTTCAGCGCTTCTTCAGCTGGGAAGACGCGTCCTGAATAACACCATTCCAAGGCCTGCTGGATACCCACCAGTCGCGGCAGGAACCAACTGGAAGCCGCTTCCGGATTAATCCCACGGCGATTGAACACAAATCCAAAGCGCGCATTCTCCGAGGCGATCCGGATATCCATTGGCAATTGCATGGTCACGCCTACGCCAACCGCAGCGCCATTGATTGCTCCAATCACCGGTTTGAGACTGTCGAATATGCGGAGGGTCAGTCGTCCGCCGCCATCGCGTTGAATATCGACCTTATTCGTCCGGCCGACTTCACCCGTATCGGCCCGCGCCTCATAGTCGAATGTCTTTGCCCCTTCTGACAGGTCCGCCCCAGCGCAAAACGCACGATCACCCGCGCCGGTGACGATCACTGCGCGGATCTCGTCATTGGCATCGGTTTTATCGAACGCGTCGATCATTTCGTACATCATTTTGCCGGTGAAGGCGTTCATTTTGTCCGGACGATGCAGCGTCAATATCGCGATCGGGCCCTCTTGTTCGAGTTTGATGTGCTCATAGTCACCGAGGCTGGTCATTTCGCTCTCCTATTCAAGATTTGGTGATAGGAAGCGGCTTCTCGCACATCCCGTCAACCGTGACGCAGCGTTGCCCCTTTTGAAAACGTGACGCCTGTGTCATCTTCTGGAAAACGCGCTGATTGAAACAGCGTGATCTGGGAGTCTGAAATGTCGGAATTTGACTATATTGTCGTAGGCGCGGGCAGCGCCGGATGTGTCCTTGCCAATCGCCTAACCGAAGATGGAAAATCGACCGTCTTGCTGCTCGAAGCGGGCGGTAAGGATACCTCCATGATGATCCATATTCCGGTTGGGTATGCGCAGACGCTGAAAGATCCGAAGGTGAATTGGTTGTATGAAACCGAACCCGACCCCGGCACGCATGACCGGGTCCACACCTGGCCGCGAGGCAAAGTGCTTGGCGGGTCCTCCTCGATCAATGGGTTGCTTTATATCCGAGGTCAGCGTCAGGATTATGATGGCTGGGCCCAGCTGGGACTGCGCGGTTGGTCATATGATGATCTGCATCCCTATTTCCTGCGCAGCCAGCATCAGGAGCGCGATGGTATGGACGGTCATGCCAAAGGCGGACCGCTGAATGTGTCTGATGTGACCGAAACGCACCCTGTATCCGACGCGGTGATCGAGGCCGGCAAAGCGATGGGCCTGCCGCATCGCGATGTGAACGGCGAAGATCAGGAAGGCGTTGCCTATTATCAGCTGACGGTAAAGAACGGTCGTCGTTGCAGTGCGGCAGTGGCGTATCTGAACCCGGCCAAAAAGCGTGCAAATTTACAAATCGAAACGCGGGCCCTCGCTGCGCGGGTCCTATTCGAGGGCCAAAAAGCCGTCGGGGTCGAATACACCCAAAACGGTCAGACCAAGCAGGCCAAAGCCCGCGGCGAAGTCATTCTCGCCGGCGGCGCGATTAACAGTCCGCAGTTGCTCGAACTGTCTGGCATCGGAGACCCAGAGCTTCTGCAGGAGCAAGGCATAGATGTCGTTTCGGCGCTTCCGGGCGTTGGCGAGAACCTGCAGGACCATTTCGTCATCGGCAATCGCTATCGCATGAAGCCGGGCAGCCCGTCGGTAAACCAGCAATCTCGCGGCCTCGCCATGATTGGCGAAGTGTTCAAATACCTGACTCAACGCAAGGGTTTGCTGACCTTGTCGGCAGCTCATGTTGCGGCCTTTATCAAAACACGCCCAGAGCTCGCGACACCAGACGTTCAATATCACATCCTTCCGGCAACGATGGATCTACAAAAGATGACGGAAACCGGCGACATGGAACTGGAAAAGCATCCGGGCATCACCATCGCGCCATGTCAGTTGCGTCCCGAAAGTCGAGGCAGCGTGCATATCAAGTCTGGCCAACATGACGCACATCCGGCGATCCGGCCGAACTACCTTTCCGACCCGCTCGACCAGCAGACCGCCGTTGCGGGCATCCGATGGGCACGTGAGCTCGCCGCCCAACCGCCTCTGGCGCAATACATCGAACATGAATTAGAGCCGGGCGAAGCTTTGCAATCCG
>JAYZAM010000029.1:0-9012 GCA_036339715.1 Pseudomonadota bacterium
GAGAAAGACGGGCCTGAATATTTCAATTCCATCGTCATTGTTGACGCCGGTGGACGCCTGCTCGGGCTCTACCGAAAGAGCCATATTCCTGATGGACCGGGCTATCAGGAAAAATACTATTTCAAGCCCGGTGATACAGGATTTCGGGTTTGGGAAACCCTCAAAGGGCGCATTGGTGTTGGAATTTGCTGGGATCAGTGGTTTCCCGAAGCGGCGCGGGCCATGGCGCTCATGGGCGCAGATGTCCTGCTCTATCCAACAGCGATTGGGGCGGAGCCGCACGATCCCACCCTCGACACAGCGGCGCGCTGGCGGCGGGCCATGGTCGGACATGCAGTGAGCAATGTTATCCCGGTCGTGGCTGCGAACCGTGTCGGCGATGAATCGGGTCAGACCTTTTATGGGACGAGTTTTATCTGTGACGAGGTGGGTGAAATCGCTGCCGACTTGAACCGAACGGAAGAAGGCGTGATTTGCGCCGCGTTCGATCTCGATGCAATCGATCAGGAGCGCGCGGCGTGGGGCTTTTTCAGAGATCGCCGAACTGATCTTTATGATGTCCTCGTTTGAGGCATAAATTCGACACTCTCTTCTCTCCGCACAAAACAATCTGGACCCGATGGATCAACTTCTACTCACACCTGTTACCGCCATTTTGATCGCAGCCAACACGGTGGCGAGTCTGATCGCGCTGAGCAGTGGGCGGTTCATGGAAAAGAACCTGTTTCACGTTGCCGCTGTGCTGCGCGAAAAAGAGTGGCATCGGATGGTCACCAGCGGCTTCTTGCATGGCGGCTTGTTGCACCTTCTGGTCAACATGTATGTGCTCTATCTCTTTGGCGGCTTCGTTGAACGCGCGATGGGCTCAACCGGCTATCTGATCGTTTACTTCGGCGCACTGATTGGAGGCAATGCCTGGGCCCTTCTGGAGAATAAGAATAAACCGTTCTACCGGGCCCTTGGAGCGTCTGGGGCGACGTCGGGCATTGTTATGAGCTTTATTCTTTTTCGCCCGTTCGAACCGCTGATGATCTTTCCGATCCCGTTCTTTATGCCGGCGGTCGTTCTCGGAGTCGCCTTCATTGTGGTGTCGGCGGTTCTGGCGCAACGGGAGAACAAGACCATTGGCCACGAAGCGCACTTGGGAGGCGCGCTGGCCGGGCTGTTGCTTACCATCCTTCTCGAGCCAGCCGCGTTCGCGAATTTTGCCGGCGAAATCTCGCAAGCCCTTGGGGGAAGCTGAGATGGGGGCCGTAACGCAGACCCTCAATCAACGGATTGAGGCAGGAACGCTCAGCCGTGACCCGGCTCAAATGCAAGCGGCAGAGAAACTTGATAATCTGCTCGAGCGCTTGAAAACAGGCGGCAAGAAGGGTTGGTTCTCAAAACCAAAGCCCGTGCAGGGCCTGTATCTCTGGGGCGGCGTAGGACGCGGCAAATCCATGTTGATGGATGTGTTTTTTGCGGCTGCGCCGGTCAAAGCGATGCGTGTGCATTTCCATGAGTTTATGGGCCGCGTTCAGGACCGCTTGAATGCAGCGCGCAAACGAAAAGACGTGTCGAACCCGATCTTCCCGGTCGCGAAGCAATTCGCTGCGGAAGCTCAACTGATCTGTTTTGACGAGTTCCAAGTGACACAGATTGCCGATGCGATGATCCTGGCCGGCCTATTTGAGGCCTTGCATAAGCGCGGCGTCACCGTGGTTGCGACATCAAACCGGCATCCTGACGATCTTTATAAGGACGGCCTGAATCGGCATCTCTTTTTGCCCTTCATCGAACACTTGAAGGCCTCGAACGAGGTTTTCGAACTGGCATCAGAACGCGATTATCGCCTTGAACGTCTAACCGAAGCTCCTGTCTGGTATGCCGGACCCGAAGGAGAGCAAGCGTTAGACAGGGCCTTTGAAAGACTAACCCTCGGGGCGACGCCTCAGAGCTGCGTGCTCACCGTTAAGGGGCGAAAACTACCGGTCTCACGTGAAGCCGCTGGTGTCGCTCGGTTCACGTTCGAGGAACTTTGCGCAAAACCTCTTTGGGCCGAAGACTATCGTGCCATTGCGGCGACATTCCATACAGTTCTGCTCGACGCGATCCCGACGTTGAGCCCGGCCAAGCGAAATGAAGCGGCACGTTTTGTTACGCTGATTGACACATTCTATGAAGCCAAGGTCAAGCTCGTGGCCAGTGCGCAGGCCGAACCTGAATCGCTCTACCCGCGCGGAGATGGCAGCTTCGAGTTCCAGCGCACGGTCAGTCGATTGCATGAAATGAGGTCCATCGAATATATGGCTGAAGCGCATACTATTCCGATGGACCAAAAGTAAGTCGTGCATCCGACACGGAAACTGGGGAGGGAGGAAACGTTTCTCGCCCGATTGCACGAAGAGAGCACTCACTCTCTGATCAGGTGTACGCAGCTGTTTCCGAACCGGATCAAAAAAATTTACTGGCGCGCGTCGCCAATTCTCATAGATGTATTTCCAGACATCGATAGGAACAACTTGTGGCAGTATCTAAAGCAACACTCGGCACCATTCTGGCTCTCGGATTGGCCTCCTGCGCAACCCCGGTAACCGGGTTTCAGCCTGAACACTTTTCACCCGAACCCGCGCTCTCTCTATTCCAAGATTTGAGCGCCGATGCGCTCCAAGGACGTGGGGTTGGGAGTGAAGGCAGTGCAATGGCGCGCAGCATGATCATGGATCGGTTGAGCGCGCTCAATATTGCCCCGCTGGGAGAGTCCTATGAGCACCCGTTCAAGTATGGCTCTTTTCGGAACCCGCAATCCGGTGAGGCCGCCGTACCCGACAAAGATGGTATCAATCTGATCGCAAAAATTCCGGGTTCCGTTGAGGGCGGGCCGGCAATGGTGATCACAGCCCATTATGATCACCTGGGCGTCCGTGAAGGCGAGATATTCAATGGCGCCGATGACAATGCTTCAGGTGTGGTCGGCACCCTCGCGATAGCTGAACACTTTTCAAAGACTCCCCCAACGCATGATATCTATCTGGTGTTTTTCGATGCCGAAGAAGATGGATTTGGCGGCGCGAGAGCCTTTATCCGCAATCCTCCAATCGCGTTGGAGTCCGTCGCGCTCAACGTCAATTTCGATATGGTTTCACGCGGCGACAATGGGATACTTTGGGCATCCGGAACGCATCATTGGCCTGATATGATTGACCGGGTTGAAACCGTTGCTGCAAAGACCCCAGTCACTGTGAAGCTTGGTTATGACCAGGGCGACGGTCGCGAGGACTGGACGCTCCTGTCAGATCACGCCGTTTTCTTCCGCGCTGGCATTCCGCACATTTATTTCGGCGTCGAGGATCATCCAGACTACCACACGCCGCGCGATGATTTCGAACTCGTCGATCAAGAGTGGTTTTTGAAGTCCGTGGATACGCTCGCGAAAATGGCCGAGGCGATGGACGACGACTTGGCGGCGATCTTTGACATGCGCCAGGCCGCTCTCACCGAGTAGCGCTCTCGGCCAGCCGGACAAAATCCATCAGAATTTCAAGGCGCCCAAGTGCGACTGATTTTCAGTCGCCTTGCAAATGCTTCGCACTTTCATAGTCAATTGTTTTTATTGAATTTTTTCTTGATTTTTTCCGACTCAGGCTTAAATCGGGCCCATAAGTAGTTTTACGGAGAAGGTGCCATGAAAGGCGACGCAAAAGTCATCGAGTTCCTGAACCTGGCGCTCAAGAATGAGCTGACCGCGATCAATCAGTATTTTCTGCATTCCCGCATGTTGAAAGATTGGGGCGTCAGTAAGCTGGGCGATTATGAGTATAAGGAATCCATCGAGGAGATGAACCACGCGGACTGGTTGATCGAACGAATCCTCTTCCTCGGCGGGTTGCCGAACCTGCAGGACCTTGGAAAGCTGCGGATTGGCGAAAGCGTCAAGGAAATCCTTGAATGCGATCTTGCGCTCGAAGAAGACGCGATCCCGCTTCTACGCGATGCCATGGAGCATTGTGAGAAAGTGCGTGACTATGTCAGTCGCGATCTGTTCGGCAAGATCCTGACCAATGAAGAAGAGCACGTTGATTATATCGAAACGCAATTCGAGCTGATCGATCGTATCGGCCTGGAAAGCTACACTCAGCTGCAAGCCGAAGCGAACGCGCACTAGGTTTATGTTTCAGCGCGCCGGGCTATATCTCGGCGCGCTTTAGCATACGGTCGAACCCGGCCCAGAACTCAGCCCGTTTGTCGGGCTTTTCCATCAGAATCTCATGCATCGCATTTTCGACGGTGATGTGTTCGGCCTTTGGTAGATGTCCGGCCACATGCGCGTGCGCTCGATTGTCCACCAGTTTCTCGTCTGCGGCGCTGGCGACAAAAACTGGAATATCGATGGCTCGTAAGACTTCGGGTTTAGAAATCCGGTTAAAAATATCCAAGGAAGCACCCAGCCATCCCCAGGTGACAGGACCGAGTGACAATTCCGGCGCCGCATCTGTCAGGTCGCGATTTAGCTGCCAGTGCGCCTCGTCATACGTCACGACATTGTCTTCAAACCGTTCCGGCGGGCCTGGCTTCTGGGCAAAATCATCTGACCGCCCCATCACCCGCATCGCCCAGATGAAGTAGCGCTGCACCCGCCCAAGCGGCAGGCCCCACATTGGCGCGCAGAAGGCAGCGGCCTCAACCCTGACCAGCCCTTGCGCAATGGCGGCAAGCGCAATCGCGCCGCCCATCGAGTGCGCCACAGACACATAAGGACGCGGCAGTTCCGACATCGCATCAAGACCATTTCTCAAGGCGCCCATAAAGGTTTCGAAACGATCGACATGTCCTTTTTGCGGATCATCCAGCAAGCGCTCTGACAGGCCTTGTCCGGGCCAATCAATGATCAGAACCGCGAAGCCGCGGGCCTGAAGGTCACGCGCCACTTCAAAGTATTTTTCGATAAATTCCGTTCGGCCCGGACACACGATGGCGGTGCCGCGCGGGCTCGACTGAGTTGAGGGGGCGAGGCAGGCGCGCAATTTGCGACCTCCAACGCCCTCAAACCAGATGATCCGCGCACCTTCGGGGCGAGGGTTTCCGGGCACATCAACGATGCCATTATCTTTCGTGTCGGCCATAGCGCAGTCCAATTAAAAAGCCTCATCCAGCGTCTAAGCCGGATGAGGCTCTCATTCAAATCATGAATTGATCAAGCTTAAGAGAGCTTGCTCATGATGCTTTGCAGCTGCATCGCCACAGACATATCGCCGAGCACTTTCAGTTTGCCCTGCATGAACGCCATAGTTGGGTCCATTTGTCCGGATGCGAGCTTTGCGAAGTCTTCCCAGTCGACTTTTACGGTCGCGTCGGCGTCTGCATCATCGTTGCTTGCAACACCTGCTGCCCCGTCGATGAAGAGTTTGCCAACATCACCAAAGTCAAACTTAACCTTCTTTGCAAATCCGCTATCTCCGCCGGCAACGGCTGCGGCTGCTTTGGATGTGAGTTCTGCGAGATCCATTTGGAAGCCCTCCTGTAAAATGCTCCTGGCGCTGATAAAGCAGGCCAGACGGGCGTCGGCAAGGGTGGCTTTGACGTAAACTGCACCGAGTTGAAATCCTTTCCTAATTTTGCGGGTTGGATTTGCGCTTGACCCTCCGCTGCGGAAGGTTTCGAAACAGAGCCATGTCTTGGGAAAAATCGATTGAAGAACTCCGCAAACGCGAACGCCTGGCGGAAAATATGGGGGGCGAAGAGCCCGTCGCTCGACAAAAAGGGCGTGGGAAGCTGACGGTTCGTGAGCGCGTCGCCTTTCTTGCAGATCCGGGGAGTTTTCACGAGATTGGCAAAATCGCCGGGCGGGCCACCTATGATGCGAATGAAGAGCTGACCAGTTTCATGGCTTCGAATTCGGTAACCGGTCGTGCAACCTTGCGCGGACGCCCGGTTTTCATTCTCGGCGATGACTTCACCGTACGCGGCGGTGCCGCAGATGCGTCGATCCGCGGAAAACTGCTCATCGCTCTGAAACAGAGTCAGGAATATCGCATGCCCCTCGTGCAGCTGATCGATGGCACGGGCGGCGGCGGGTCGATCAAAATGTTTGAACAGGACCCGCGCACTTACATTCCTGAGACTCCCGGCTGGGAGTTTATCGTCTCCGGTATGTCGGAAGTGCCTTATGTCTCATTGGGGCTCGGCCCATGTGCGGGGATGGGGGCAGGACGTCTCGCCGCCAGTCATTTCTCGGTATTGGTGAAAGAACTGTCCCAGGTCTTTGTGGCCGGCCCGCCCGTGACCCGGGCGCTTGGCGAAGATGTTACAAAGGAAGAGCTCGGCGGTTGGCAAATCCAGGCGCGCAATGGCACCGTCGATGCAGTCGTGGACAGCGAGGCCGAGGCGTTTGAAGCGGCGCGCCGGTTTCTGTCTTACTTGCCGTCCAGCGTGCATGAATTGCCACCTGTCATCGCACCAACAGATGATACAAACCGCAAAGAAGAGGATCTCATTTCCATCGTCCCGACAGATGGAAAGACGCCTTATAAGCCGCGCAAGATTATCGCCGCGACGGTCGACAAAGATAGTTTTTTCGAAATTGGCGAGCAATGGGGACGGGGCATCGTGACAGGTTTTGCGCGGGTTGATGGTCACCCGGTCGGTGTTCTGGCGGGCGATCCGTTCTTCCTTGATGGCGCATGGACAGCAGATGTTTGCGACAAGGTCACGCGCCATATGGACCTTTGCTCGACGTTCCACTTGCCGGTGATTCATTTTGTTGATTGCCCGGGCTTTGCCTGCGGTGTGAAACACGAGACGGCGGGCGTCACCCGCAAAGGCGTACGCGCCATGGCAGCCGTCTATCAGGCAACCGTGCCGATCTGTGCGGTTGTGATCCGCAAAGCCTATGGTTTGGCCGGATCCGCCATGTTCAATCCGTCAAAGTCGAAATGGCGTTATTGCTGGCCGAGCGGCGATTGGGGCAGCTTGCCAATGGCTGGTGGAATCGAAGCTGCCTATCGCAAGGAAATTCTCGAAGCGGACGATAAAGAAGCTTATCTAAAAAGCCTCTACAAACGTTTCGACGCGATCGCGTCACCGTTCCGCACGGCTGAAGCCTTCTTTGCGGAAGAGATTATCGATCCGCGTGAAACACGGCCTTTATTGGTGGATTTTGTGCATCATGCCTGGCGCACGCTCGAGACCGGCACCACGCAATTTGGACCACGTCCCTAAGGAGTCTCGCATGCGCATCCGAACCGTATTGAGCATGTTCGCTCTGAGTTTGATTGTGGGGTGTACTCATACGACAGAGGCGCCCGAACCTGTCAAACTCGAGCGGCTTAGCGGTGCAGTGCATTGGCCGGATATCGATCCGCGCGCGGTTGAGCATGTCAATCGCAGGCTCGACCAGATTGAAGGGCAGCCGCCACTTGAGGGCGGCGTCCTGTTTCTCGGAGACAGCATTACCGAAGGGGCGCCGTTGTCCGCGATGTTCCCCGGCTTGCAGATGCACAATCAAGGCATTGCGTGGGATACGAGTGAGGGGGTTCTTTTGCGTCTCAATCAGGTGACCCGGCACGCGCCAGAACGATTGTTTCTTCTCATCGGGACCAATGACACAAACTATACGGACGATCCGGACCGCATTTCCGGGAATATCCTGAAAATCGTGGATCAATTGCGCGCCGCGCTCCCGGAAACTGAGCTTTATGTGACGTCGGTATTGCCGCGAAACTTGCCGAACAATGCCATTATCCCTGCGATCAATGCGGCTCTGACCCTGGCGGCGGAGGACGCAGATTTTGTCTATCTGGATCTTGCCCGCCACATGATGGCGCCGAACGGTGAAATGATACCAAAGCTCAGCTATGACAATCTTCATCTGAACATACACGGATATGCTGTGTGGGAAGAGGCGTTACGCGCTTGCGTCTGGGAGGGCTGCCCGGGCGGGCTTTAGGTCTCGTAAAGCGGGCCGCAGGAACTGGCGCCCGATCCGTGTGGCCATCGCCATACTCCCAGGTGGCTGGCTAAACTCTTCTATCCAAGATCAGAGGTGTCCTGCTCGAACGGGAATCGCTCTGTTGTCACGCTTGCTTGTCCACGCGGGCTGTAGCGTGGACCGGAAATGGCCTCTGGTGCGAATACAGCATTCAATGTCGAAATTTGATCTGGATCGAGCGTAACCTCATTGGTGCCGAAATTCTCTTCCAGATGCTTGATGTTCTTGGTTCCGGGAATAGCAACGACTTCCGGTGCTTGGGCAAGCGTCCAGGCGATTGCGAGTTGTGGCATCGTACAGCCAACCACGTTGGCAATCTCGCGCGCGGCCGGGATCAGTTTCATATTCTCGGAAAAGTGGGGTTCCGCGAGCCGGGGGAAGAAACTGCGCCGCATATCGCCCTCCCAATAATCAGCTGGGTTGGCGGGCGTTTGCGCAAACAGGCCGCGCCCGACGGGTGAGAAGGCGACCAGAGCTGTTCCGACGGCTTTACAGGCCTCAAGGACCGCAATCTCGGGATTTCGTACAATCAGTGAGTATTCCGATTGCATCGCAGCGATCGGATGAATGGCTGCAGCGCGATGCAACATGTCCGCAGACATTTCGGACAAGCCGATCGCCCGTATCTTACCTTGCTCGACCAGTTTCGCGAGCGCTCCGACGGAGTCCTCCAGCGGGACGTTCGGGTCCGGGCGGTGCATGTAGTAAAGGTCGATCACATCGGTCTGCAGGCGTTTCAAGCTCGCTTCACACGCAGCAACAATCGCTTCTGGACGCGCATCCAGGGTGCGCTTGCCATCGGAAAAGCCCAAGACGCACTTACTTGCGAGTACAAATTCATCACGGCGGTGCTTTAAAAATTTGCCGATCCGACGTTCGCTTTCGCCGAGACCATAAATCGTGGCCGTGTCGAGAAAATCATATCCGAGATCCAGCGCGCGATTGAGCAACGCATCTGACTCTGTTTCACTGATCGGCGCATTGTAAGCATGCATCATATTCATGCAGCCAAGGCCAACGGGATTAACGGAAAATGGTCCGAC
>JAYZAM010000030.1:0-9900 GCA_036339715.1 Pseudomonadota bacterium
CAGGCCGCCGATCGTGCCCACGCCGATGGTGCCGGCGCCCGTACCGCCGCCGCCAGACCCGGTTCCGGCGAGCCCTAAACCGGGATCAAAGGCATCCGAGTAGCGGTCTTGAAACTCTGGTCGACAAGCAAAAATCGGCTCAAATTCCTGTGGCTCAAAATCGATATCCCACAAGCACAAGGAGGCCTCGAGTCTGCCGATATCATATCCTGGACCGCCCAGTTGCCGGGACAAAGCGCGGATCGTCTGATCGCGGTCTCCTTCAATCTGCACCATGGTCATCGAGAAGGTCTGAGTGCGGTTATCCAGGCAGGAGACGCGAAGCGCGGTATCGCCTTCAGGCTCAGCCTGGCAGTCACGCTCAGGCCCGCCGCCCGCATCTGGGGCAAGGTCTTCCAAGATGAGTTCATTTGCCAGCCAAACATCATAGGCGGCGCGATATTGTTCGAGCTCCTCGGGCGTAATGGTTGGCTCGTTATAGCCCAGCAATGACAGCAGCTCTCTATCATCTGAAGATAGAGCCGCCACCTGAAGCCCCGCACGATAGGGCTCGCTCGGCGTTTCCTCGCGGGGCGCAGTTGGCGCCTCCGGCACCCGCTCCACAGGTAGGTTTATAACGGGAGGTGGCGGTGGCGGAGGAGGCGGTGGCGGTGGCGGAGGTGGCGGCGGAACCTCGCTCGGAACTTCTTCGATCACCGGCTCAGGCTCGGGGTCGGGCTCAGGATACTCGACCGGGATTGGCTCGGGCTCGGGCTCTTCCACCGGCGCCGGCTCGTAAGAGCCAGTTGGCGCTGGCGCCTGCGAGGGTATACATCCGACCATCAACGCGCCGCCTAAAACGACGATTGAAACGAGTTCTGAAAGCCGCATGATCCGTCCACCCTTAACGCCTGTTTTTGAATAAGTATCACAGCGAGCGCGTCTTCACCAGAGACAGGGTTAACGCCGTTTCAACCGATTAATCGCCTCGTCCAGAGCTGATAAATAGCGCGACCGATCCGCCTTGGAGAAGGGCGCCGCGCCGCCAATCTGATCGCCCCCTGCCCGCAAATCCGCCATGATCGCCCGCGTCGCGATCGCGCTGCCAATGGAGTTTTCAGTGAAGGGTTTCCCATTCGGGCCGAGTACAATCGCGCCGGTTTGAAGCGCTCTTTCCGCCAGTAGGATGTCTGCGGTGACCACGACGCTCTTGGTATGCGCCAGGTCCACAACATGATCATCGGCCGCATCGAAACTGTCACTGACGGTGACATGCTTGATCAGGGGATGGGCCGGAACGCGCAGAAAGCTATTGCTGACCAGGGTCACCGGGATCTGATAGCGCAGCGCGACTTTATAGGTCTCATCTTTGACCGGACAGGCATCCGCATCGATCAGAATTTCGACCCGGTCCGCCACTATTTATACATACACCAGCGCATGATGGCCTTTTGCGCGTGCAGCCGGTTCTCGGCCTCGTCCCAAACCAGAGAATTTGGGCCGTCAATCACTTCGGCATCAACTTCTTCGCCGCGATGCGCCGGCAAGCAGTGCAGGAATTTCGCGCCGCCCTGGGCAAGCTCCATCAGCTCATCTGTCACCGCATAAGGATCAAGCTCCGCGAGGCGCTCTTGTCCGTCCTTATCGCCCATTGAGACAAACGTGTCTGTCACGACCACATCGGCTCCAGCTACCGCTTCTTCGGCGGTGTCGAACAGATCGATCCGGCCTTGCATCTGACGGGCGATTTCCACGTCTTCTTCATCCGGCGCGTAGCGGTCGGGCGTCCCAACCGCGAAGGAGAAGCCGAATTTCGGAGCCGCATGGATAAAGCTGGAGCAGACATTATTGCCATCCCCGACCCAGGCGAGGCGCGCGCCTTTAAGATCCAACCCGCTCTCTTCCAGCGTCATCAGGTCGGCCATGATCTGACACGGGTGTGAGCGATCGGTCAGGCCATTGATCACCGGAACAGAGGCCGCTTCGGCGAAGACTTCCAGATCGCTGTGATTGTTGGCGCGGAGCATGACCATATCAACATAACGGCTCAGAACGCGGGCCGTATCCTCTACGGTTTCGCCACGCCCGAGCTGCATGTCGGCCGCCGTCGCAATGATCGAGTCGCCGCCAAGTTGGCGCATCGCAGCTTCAAAGCTGAACCGTGTGCGAGTGGAATTCTTCTCAAACACCATCGCCATTGTGTGACCAGACAGCGCTGCATCGGTATCCGGCTTGCCCTTGGGCCAGCCTTGGCGGGCGCGCTTCATCGCATGCGCCTGGTCCATAATGGCGCGCAGTTCGCTCGCCTCAAGCTGCCATAGATCGATGAAATGCCGATAGGCCATGCGCCCCTCCGGGTAAAATGAAGCGCGGCTCTTAGCGCATTTCCCTGCGGAAGGGAACCGGGTGTTCAATCATATGAGACGTGCAGAGATGCGGTGGTTGAATCGGTGATGTAACCGAGAAATTGATCTGGCGTCCGCGCAGCAACTCAAGTAGATGCAAGTTTTCAAATTTTGGACTTTCGAAGGTGGATGCAAATGGATCGAGTGTTGATCATCGGGGCCGGGGCCGCAGGCTCAGTTGTGGCGCAAAAATGCGCGATGGATCGCGAGACGTTCAAGCATATTACGCTGGCTTCGCGGCGCCTCGTGTCTTGCGAGAAAGTCGCGGCCTTGTGCGAAACCCCGATCGAGATCGCTCAGGTCGATGCTGACAATGTCGAAGAGACGATTGCTCTGATCGAAAAAGTCAAACCGGATCTCGTGATCAATATGGCTCTGCCCTATCAGGACCTACCCATTATGGATGCCTGTCTCGCCACCCAGACCCATTATATGGACACCGCCAATTATGAACCACGCGATGTCGCCAAGTTCGAATATCACTGGCAATGGGCCTATCAGGACCGCTTCAAAGAGGCTGGCCTCACCGCCATTCTCGGATGCGGGTTCGATCCGGGCTGCACCAATATTTACTGTGCTTATGCGCAGCAGGAAGGCCTGCTCGACGAGATTGAATATATCGACATTGTCGACTGCAATGCCGGCGACCATGGCAAGACGTTCGCGACCAATTTCAACCCCGAAATCAATCTGCGCGAAGTGACTCAGGACGGGCGCTATTGGAAAAACGGCGAATGGATCGAGATCCCGGCGCTCTCAATCCGGACGATGATCGATTATCCGGAAGTCGGGCCAAAAATGTCCTACCTCATCTATCACGAGGAAGAGGAAAGCCTGGTCAAACACATTAAGGGCCTGAAGCAGATCCGCTTCTGGATGACCTTTGGCGATGAGTACATCAAGCATCTCGACGTGTTCAAATCCATCGGCCTGATCGGACTTGAGCCGATCAAGCATAAGGGCATGGACATTATTCCGATGGAATTCCTGAAAGACCTCTTGCCCGTGCCGAGCACGCTGGCGGAGGGCTATACCGGTAAGACCTCGATTGGCGTCATCCTGCGCGGCCGCAAGGATGGGCAGCCGGTGACCAAGATGATTTACAATGTCTCCGATCATGCCGCGACCAATCAGGAAGTCTTGGCGCAGGCCGTGAGCTATACGACCGGCGTGCCGCCCGTCTCTGGCGCAGCCATGTTCTTCAAGGGTGAATGGTCGGGCGCTGGCGTGTTCAATGTTGAGCAGTTTCCCGCCAAGCCGTTCCTGGAAGATGTCGCGAAACGCGGCCTGCCCTGGCACGTCATCGACGTTCCGACTGGCAAGCAGGATGAATTGTTCGCTGTGGAAACATAGCAGTGATGGTCGATTACCTCATACCGGACGCATCGCTAAAACCGGATTTTTGGGCGACACGGTTAAAAGACAACCTTCCTGCCCTACTCGGCATCAGCACGGTTGAAACGACACGTGAAAGCATGATGCTCGAACTCGATATCCGCAAAGATCACATGGCACCGAACGGCTTTCTCCACGCCGGCACGGTGGTCACACTTGCGGACACAGCAACAGGATTTTCGACCATCGCCAATCTGCGAGAAGGTCAGGGATTCACGACCATTGAGCTGAAAAGTAATTTCTTTTCAACCGCTCTTGAAGGTCGCATACGAGCGCAAACGACGGCCATTCATGTTGGACGGTCCACGCACGTGTGGGATGCCGAAGTGACAGCCGTCGAAACAGGCAAACGGATGGCCCTGTTCCGCTGCACACAAATGATCCTAAACGCCCCCTAGCAACACCCGCCCGCAGATTTCGCCAGCGGCTGGTGCGGGATCTCATCTCTCAAATCATGGCCATAAGTCGGGATCGAATCCATCGTGTGGAAGATTTCCCAGACCACGCCTTGAGGATCGCGGGCCCAGTGTTTGTCTGAGCTAGCATAGCAACATTGCGCACCGGGCTCTGCAAGAGTGGACTGTTCGGCCGCAAGCATAGAAGCATTAACGGCCTCTAGCTCCGCATCGTTATCAACTTGAATTCCGAGATGATCGACGCCGCGCGTCGCGCCTTCGCGCTGACTGACCGCTAGATTGATCCGTGGGTCATCCAGCATCCATTTCATATAGTCAGGCTTATCGACGGTTGGAGGCTGGCCGAACAGAGCCGAGTAATAGCGTTTGGTCGCTTCGAGATCGGCGGCGCTGATATGGATGTGCAGACGTTTCATGAGGGCTCCAATTCTGAATGTGGCTTGGGGAGGAGAACACCGCGACAACAGTCTTCCATCAAAAAGGCGACAAGGCCTTGGATGGAGGCGTAGCTCGCTGTGGACATGAGACTGCGACCGCGCCTTTTCTGCTCGATCAGGCCCGCATCCACCATGGCTTTCAAATGGTGACCAAAAGTTGTGGCGGGGATGCCCAGATGCTCCCGCATGGCCGAGACACTCAATCCGGTTGCGCCAGCCTGCACAAGTAAACGCAGGATAGCGACCCGCGATGGATGTCCGAGGGCGGCAAATGCGATGGCAGCGTTTGTATCGTTCATAATATCTATATATCTAGTTTTATAGATATTACAAGTTTTGATTTTCCTCACCTATGGGAACTCTGTCAGTGAATGAGGATCGCAATCACAACCGCGGAGCGTTTTACATGACCATCATCGATGCATGGGCTCAACATCCGACCCTGCGCCATACTCAAGATCCGGTCTTTGACTCGCTGAGGCGCTGGACCAAAGGCGACATTCCCACCGAAGAACTCCCCGTATCAGCAACGCTGGCAGTGATGGACCAAGGCGGGGTACGGACCAGTCTCATCTCCGCCTGGCAGGCCCCCGGCAAAGATATGATCACCAATGACGAGGTCGCGGCCTTCTGCGCTGAGTCTGATGGCCGCCTGGTCGGGGTCGGGTCAGTCAATATCTCAAAGCCCATGCAGGCCGTGCGCGAAATTCGCCGCTGCGTCGAAACCCTTGGATTTAAAGCCATTCGCGTCCTACCATGGCTGGCCCAGCGCCCGCCGACCGACCGGCTGTTCTATCCCGTCTACGCGGCATGTTGTGAAATGGGCGTCCCTTTCTGTACGCAGATCGGCCATACCGGCCCCCTGATGCACTCAGAGGTGGGTCGCCCGATCTATCTCGATCAGGTGGCGCTCGATTTTCCGGAACTGGTCATTGTCGGCGGCCATATTGGTTATCCTTGGACCGAAGAAGCCATCGCTGTCGCAACCAAGCATGAGAATGTCTATATCGACACGTCCGCCTATACGGCGAAACGCTATCCACCTGAACTGGTGCGTTATCTCAAAACCAATGGTCGCAAGAAGGTCTTGTTCGGCACCAATTATCCGATGATTACGCCCTCCAAGGCCCTGGAGGGGCTCGACGGGCTCGGGCTCGATGAGGAAACACGCGACCTCTTTTTATTCGGCAATGCCGCGCGCGTATTCGACTTAGCCAGCTAAGTCTCTTAGTCTCTGCATTATGTTCGACACCATCCTTTACGAGATCGAAAATGGCCGGGCGCGGATCACACTCAACCGACCAGACAAGCTGAATGCGATGAGTCTGAAAATGCAGGCTGAGTTATCCGAAGCCTTATGGGACGCGGATGCGCGCACAGATGTGCATTGCGCCATCATTCGCGGCGCAGGTCGCGCATTTACCGCTGGGTATGATCTGGCGGGCGGCGACCGCGTCCCAATCTCAAGATTGCAGGCGGACAATCCCGACGCCCCCTATCGCGGCGCGCGCAGTATCGACGATGATATCTGGCAACTGGAGCGCGCGCAGCGTTATCGCATGGCCGCTTTTGATATGCACAAACCGGTCATCGCCCAGGTGCATGGCCACTGCAAAGCGGGCGGCACTGATCTGGCGCTCCTCTGCGATATCGTCATCGTCGCCGAAGATGCGGAGATTGGGTTTCCTGCCGGGCGTGATCTTGGCGCGCTGCCCAATCAATTCTGGCTCCACAATCTCGGACCGCAATGGACCAAGCGCTTGCTGCTGACCGGTGACAGCATCTCCGGCACCCAAGCTGCCGAGATTGGATTTGCCTTAAAGGCCGTGCCAGAGGATTTGCTGGAGGCAGAGGTCGAAGGATTGGCCGACCGGTTTGCCCTAATCGATCCGGACATTCTTGCGGCGAATAAGCGCGCGGTGAATATGGGGCTGGAACTGATGGGCGCGCGAACCTTGCAGCGCTACGCCGTCGAAAATGATGCGCGCGGCCATCAGGCGGCGAGCGCCCGCGCCTTCGTGAAACGCGCCGGTGAAGTGGGGCTCAAACAAGCCCTGCAAGAACGCGATGCGCCATTTGGCGACGGCAAAGTGCGCATTGATGGCCCGGAGCGCCGGAACGCCGACGGCAAACTGATCGACGAAACGTGAAGTGCTAAACCAGCTCTTTCCGCATACGGAGTATCGGCACCACAGTGCCGTCTTCGCTCGGCTGGGACAGGTCTTCGATAAAGACATAGCCACAGGCTTCGTAAAGCGGACGACCGGGCGCGGTTGAGCCCATTTCCATACTCTTAAACCCTTCCGCACGGGCGGCATTCTCGCCAGCTTCGAGCAAGAACCGACCAATGCCGCGACGCGTAAAATCGGGATGCGTATACATCGCGCGGATCTTGGCGGGCTCCGTTGCGGGGTCTGCAAGCTCATCATCACGACCCGTAGTGTGATTGCCGCCATAGAGCGTGCGGCGGCGCGACCAGCCTCCGCATCCGGCCAGCGTCTCATCGACATAGACGAGGAAGTACGTTCCATCATCGACCAGAAGCGTATCCACGCCCATGCTCTCGCTGGAACGCTCGACTTGTTTTTCGTCGAGGAATTTCGGCAGAAGGGCCGCCATAGACTCGGCCATCAGCATCTCAATCGCTGGAATATCGTCACGCGTTGCTATTCGCAGGTGCATTTTTTGTGAGTTTCCCTATTTGGGGTAACCTAGCGCAGGACCGCGCGCGATTGAAAGGCTGAATGCGAGTGTCTACCGAGATCTCTACCCCTTGCTTTGTCTTGGACATGGGCCGGCTAAAATCCAATCTGGAGACCGCGCGCCGCGTCCGAGAAGAGGCGGGTTGTAAAATTCTACTGGCGACGAAAGCATTCGCCCTGCCCGCCGTGTTCCCAATGATGCGCGACTATCTCGATGGCACGACGGCGAGCGGCGAGCAGGAAGCCCAGCTAGGGGCTGAGAGCTTTGGCAAAGAGGTTCATGTCTACTCACCGGCCTATGCGCCCGGAGAAGTGGAGCGCCTGACACAGGTAGCGCAGCATATTTACTTCAATTCCGCGTCACAGCTTCAGCGTTACGGTATCTTAGCAAAAGCCGCGGGTGCGAAAGTCGGGCTGCGAGTTAATCCTGCTTACTCGAACGCGACTTTGGGTGGTGACTTATACGACCCGTGCGCTCCGATGTCTCGCTTCGGCGAAGTGGCGAGTAAACTTGATCAAATTGACTGGGAGCAAGTCGATATCTTTCACGTGCATGCGCTCTGCGAAAGCCTTGCAGAAGGATCCGTTGGTTTGATCGAACACGTTGCCACACAGTTCGCGCCTTATCTGGAACAGGTCAGCGCGGTGAATTTTGGCGGGGGACATTTCCTCAATAAGCCCGGTTATGACGTGGCTGCTCTCATCGCGGCAATCACGGCGTTTCGCGAGAGGTTTGATGTCGAAGTGATCCTGGAACCTGGCGGCGGATTGGTCGTCGACACAGGTGAACTGTATGCCAGTGTCATTGATGTGCATTGGAATGAGGGCGATATCGCACTGCTCGATGCCAGCGCCTCGACCCACATGCCAGACGTGCTGGAAGTGCCTTATCGGCCCGGCGTGATCGGCGCGGGTGACGCAAATGAAAAAGCCTATACTTATCGGCTGGCGGGTCGGACCTGCATGACCGGCGATGTCATTGGCGACTATTCCTTCGACGCACCGCTTCGCCCAGGCGACCAGGTCATCTTTACCGATCAGATGCATTACACGTTCGTGAAGACCAACACGTTCAACGGTAATCCACTCGCCAATCTGGCGATCCGTCAGGAAGATGGATCGGTCGAGCTTGTCAGCGATTTTGGCTATGACGCGTTTCGGACACGGCTTGGCCGCTAAATTTCCATTCCGGCCGTGCATGTCACAGGCATGACAGCGACCGCTTCCTCCCGGATTGATGCGACATTGGCGCGAGCCTTGCCCGATGTCGAACGCAGGCTGAATGAGATCCTGCCGCCGCGCTGGACCCGGGCATTGGTCGAGTTTCTGGTCTTCGGCATCAAGCAGGCCTGGGCCTGTCTTTTTGGCGGCCTGCTTCTGCTCGGCATCCTCGCGACACACTATTCCTATCCAGAAGACTGGGGGCTAGCACGCTACGATTTCCTATTCATCTATGCCCTCGCCATTCAAGCGACATTCCTGATCACTAAGCTGGAGCGTCCCAGCGAGGCGATTGTGATCTTGATTTTCCATCTGGTTGGCACCGCGATGGAAGTGTTCAAAACCGAAGCCGGGTCCTGGACTTATCCCGATGAAAATATTCTGCGGATCGCAGGCGTGCCTTTGTTTTCCGGATTCATGTATGCCGCCGTTGGATCTTACTTTGCGCGCGTCGCGCGCGGATTTGAATTTAAGTGGCGCAGCTACCCGCCAGTCTGGATGACCCTTCTCTTGGCCGCAGCGATCTATGTGAACTTTTTCTCGCACCATTTTACGTTGGACATCAGGTACGGACTGTTCGCGCTGACCGCGCTCTTGTTCTGGCGATGTGAAGTTCATTATCGGGTCTGGCGATGGCGTCACCGCATGCCCTTATTGATCGGCTTCTTTCTGGTGAGCTTGTTCATCTGGATCGCTGAGAATGTCGCCACGTTTGGGCGGGTCTGGCTCTACCCCAATCAAGAAACCGGCTGGCAATTGGTGTCCCTTCAGAAGCTTGGCAGCTGGTATTTGCTAATGATCATTTCTTGGGTGTTGGTCACTCTGATTCATCGTCCGCAATCGGTCGATTTGGATTAAGCCTCATTATGTTGAGGTTCCCAAAGCTGGATTGGGTTACCTTCAGGATCAAACACAGTTGCAAAAGAGCCATTTAGATAAGGGTTGCCTTCGTCGAGACTCACTTCATTGCCATTCGCCCTCAGCTGAGCGACCATTTTTTCAAGGTCGATCACGCGAAAATTCAGCATGAAAGTCTTTGAAGGATCGTCGCCAAAAAAGCTTGTGTCATGACTGAATGGCGCGAACACGGTCGGGCCTTCATTTTGATGCCAGGGCTGGGTTTCATAGTCGCTCGGCACGCGATCAATACCAAAATTCTCCTCGTACCACGCCGCCAGAGCGCTCGGATCCTTTGCTCGAAAAAAGAAACCGCCAAATCCGGTAATACGTTGCTTCTCGCTCATTAGCCCTTCCCCCCCTTTAGGTTTTAAGGAGTATGGACCATAATACGATTGACGCAAATTTTGTTTCGGGTATCCAGACCAACCAGAAGAAGGACTTCGAG
>JAYZAM010000031.1:0-6580 GCA_036339715.1 Pseudomonadota bacterium
TGGCGGTGTTTATGTCAGCGCTGAACTGGTATCTCGCCTATTTTACCATTCCCGCCGCCTGGCTTGCGATTGCCTTTTCGCTGGGCCGATTCCCCCGGCGCGGCATTATTCGACCTGCGCCCTATTATCGCTGGGGTGCCATTTGGGGCGGCATTCTGGTCGGGGGCACCACAGGATTGATGTCGCTCCTGTTCACTTCAATGAACTGGTCATCCGCGTTGGGCGGTTTGCTGATGGGGTGTCTGATCGGGGCGATTGCCGGTGCCGTTTGCGGCGCGATTTTCCGGGGCATCGTTCGACCCGCGGAACAAGTTAAGCGAATTCAGGTCGAAGTCTTTTAGCCAGCAGCCTTCTGCTTGACGCACCCGAGAAATCCGACCACCTGACCGGGATGGCGAAACCACACATCAATATATGGACCGATGGTGCATGTAGCGGCAATCCAGGCCCCGGCGGCTGGGGCGCGCTGCTCGTCGCCGGCGAGAACCGTAAAGAACTTCATGGCGGAGAAGCCGATACGACCAATAATCGTATGGAGTTGATGGCCGCGATCGAAGCCCTGAATGCGCTCAAAAAATCAAGCCGCGTGACGCTTCATACAGACAGCACTTATGTCAAAGACGGACTGACCAAGTGGATACATGGCTGGAAGCGTAATGGATGGAAAACAGCCGCCAAGAAGCCCGTCAAAAACAAGGACCTCTGGCAAGCGCTCGACTCGGCCTGTGCGCGCCATGATATTGAATGGGTTTGGGTCAAGGGCCATGCCGGCGATGAAGGCAATGAAAAAGCCGATGAGCTGGCGCGGCTCGGCGCGGAAGAATCCCGCGCGTCATAACGCAATTGTGAGCCCGGTCGGCGCCCGACCATGATAGATCTGGAGCATCAATGTCATAGGAGCTCCAATCATGAGACTGTTTCTTGCTGCGTCTGCTGCGGCATTCCTCGTCGCTTGCGGCCAAGCTGAAGTGTCTGCTGATGAGCGCGCGGCTGTTACGGCACCCGCCGAAGATACGAAGATCCTCGCCGTCATGAGCTATGCTGATTGGTGTGGCAGCTGCAAAGCACTCGATCCAAAAGTCAAAGCCGTGCAGGCCGCTCATAAATTTACAGGCGTCGAGTTCGCCACGATCGATTATACCAGCCGAGATGCAGATGCTTTCTTTGCTGATGCTGAAACCCTGGGCGTTGCTGATGCGATGCGCGCGACATTTCCGGAGAAAATCAAAACAGGCCGCTTATATCTGGTTGATCTTGATACGGGCGCAGTGATTTCCTCAATCGACAAATCCATGGATGAGGCCGCCATAACCGCGGCAATTTCCGACGCAGCGGCATTATCCTAAAATTTTTTCTGACCCTGTGTCAGGATCTCCTCTCTCCATTCGTCTTGTTGACAGATGCTGCACTGGCGCAGGATCTTTTCAACGCTAGACCTCTGGAGGGAGGATTTTTTATGGCCAAATTTGTATTGATGCTGCCGCACGCACCAGACCGCTACACGAAGCTCGGTGAGGATGAGTTCATGGAGCTGATGACCGATTATATCGGCTGGGTCGAAGACATGACGGCGAAGGGAAAGTTTGAAGGCGGCGAGAAATTGCTCGACGAGGGCGGCAAGATCGTCACCAATAAGAGCGGCTCAATTGAAGTGCATGATGGCCCATTCGCGGAAGCCGCCGAAATCCTTGGTGGCTATATGGTGATTAACGCAGACGACTATGATGAAGCCGTCGAGATCGCGCGCTCGCACCCGCACATGAAGCACAATGAGACGATCATCATTCGTCAGACAGACCCTTCTGCAGACGATTAATGTCTGGCGGCGGGAACATCCACAAGCTTCTGGATGAGACGATCCGAAGGGAGCGAGGCTGGCTTATTTCCAGCCTCGTCTCCAAGCTCGGGCCGGCCAAGGTGGAGCTCGCAGAAGATGTCGCCCAGGATGCGATCGTAAAGGCGCTCGCAACCTGGCCTTATAAAGGGGTGCCGGACAATCCTCGCGCCTGGCTCAGGCGGGTGGCCGGGAACGCGGCTATCGACCGCGTTCGCCGCGACGCTCGCGAATTCGGTGTCGACGAAAACTGGGAGTTCGGACAGATCGATCCGGATGTCGTGACCCCCTCACTAAGTGATCCCGAACTCGACTTGATGGTGCTCTGCTGCGATCCGGCAATCGCGCCGCAAGATCAGCTTTTCCTCGCTCTAAAAACAGTTTGCGGTTTTACGGCAGCCGAGACCGCCGCGCTGTTTTTCATGCAGGAAGACGCGCTTTCGCAGCGCCTGTCTCGTGCGAAACGTACGCTGAAAACCCAATCCGGCGAGTTGGCGCGCTATCCAACTCGTTTCGCCTTGAAAGTGCGATTGCCGCAATTGCTCAAGGTCATCTATCTGATGTTCGCTTGGGGCTACTTGCCGCAACGGGGCGATGTCCTGTTTCGAGAAGATATTTGCCGCGAAGCGGTTCGGCTTTCAGAAGGATTGATGTCGCAAACGCAAGGTTCTGCGAACGGCCACCACGCGCTACACGCCCTGCTTTTGTTTCAAATGGCCCGTTTGCCCGCGCGCGCCGATCAGACAGGTGAGCTGCTCACCCTGGAAGAGCAGGACCGGACGCAATGGGACCAGGAAATGATCTCCGAAGGCTTTAAACACCTGCAGGCTGCGCAGGCGAGCCAGGAGATTACACGCTATCATCTGGAAGCGGGAATTGCTTCGCTGCATGCTCAGACAAAGATGTGGACCGCTACGCCGTGGCCGGCGATCGAGCGATTTTATGAGATGCTGTTCGATAAGGCCCCGTCGCTCGCGGTACTGATCAATTGGGCGGTCAGCCTGATCATGCTTGATGAATTGGATAGAGCGGCAGCCAAGCTCGAAGAGGCGGCGTTGCGACCGCACGCAACAAGGTTTCCTGCCTACCACCTTGCCCGCGCACAGCTCGCCATGCGTCTAAATAGAGACGCCGAGACGCGCTCAGCGATCGAAGCCGCCAAAGCCTGTCAAACCTCGGGCCCGGTCGCCAACTATATCGATCGCGAGCTCAGCCTTGTAGGTTGATAGAAGCGCTTAGGCGCCACGCCCTAAGCCTCTCCAAACCGCCCATCTTCGATGATCGCATCATAGTCAGCTTGGATTTGGGCATACTTCATATCGATGCCAATTTTCATCGTCTTGTGCGTAAAGATGTAAAGCCGATCGGCTTCGACACATTCAGCGACCCAATCGGCCACTTTGTTCGGATCGAGCCCGCCGCGGATCACCTCGTTCATCATCTGAAATTGCGGATCATCTTTCGCATCCTCTACCGTGATCTCGCTCGAGGGTGCGCCAAATCCGGTCGTGTGAATATTCGTGTTCACCCAACCCGGACACAAAACACTAACCCCGATCTTGTGCGGCATCAATTCGGCTTTCAGGCCTTCAGAATAGCCGACCACCGCATATTTGGTAGCATTATACGGGCCCATACCACCCGGCGCGACGTGACCGGCCATGGAGGCCGTGTTGATGAAATGCCCACCCTCGCCATGGGATTGGATGAGCGGCGTGAAAACCTCAACGCCATACACGACTCCGAGCAAGTTGATATCGACAATCCAGCGCCAGTCTTCGATCGGAATTTCGCCCGGCTGACCGCCCTTACCAACTCCAGCATTATTAACAACAATGTGGACCTTGCCGAAGTGATCAATCGTGGCTTGAGCAGCGGCTTTGACTTGCTCGACATCCGCAACGTCGCAAACCACGGAGGCGATCTCATTGCTATCCTTAGACAGCTCGGCGACGGCGCGATTGAGCCCTTCTTCATCGCGATCCGCCAACATTACCCGGGCGCCGCGTTTGAGAAACGACCGCGCCATAGCAAGACCCAGTCCGCTCGCTCCGCCGGTGACAAAGGCCACACGTCCTGCGATTTCACTCATGCTCATATCTCCTAAAACAAACGGCCTGCCCGGATTGCCCAGCAGGCCGTTCTGGTGTTCTCAAGCGCCGCCGACTATGCCTCGACTGTGCCTTTCATGAAGCCCGCAAGGCGTTCATTGATGATCTGGTCGGCCTCGGTCATGATCCGATCGATCAATTCCTTACAGGTCGGAATGTCATAGATCAGGCCTGCGACCATGCCACACGACCACGCGCCAGCATCCATATCGCCGTCCATCATGATGCGCGGATAAACACCCGCGACTTCATCGATAATGTCTTCGAACTTCAGATCCGCGCCGAGCGCTTTTTCTTTTTCCAGCAGGCGCTCAACCGCCTCATTGGTCAGCACACGCTCTGTGTTTCGAAGCGGTCGCATGACGAGCCGCGAGTCGAGTTCGGAGGCCGCAACGATGGCGTGTTTTACGTTCTCATGTACCGGCGCTTCCTTCGTGGCGATGAACCGTGTGCCCATATTCATGCCCTGCGCGCCCATTGCCAGAGACGCGACCAGCGAACGACCGTCGGCCATGCCGCCGGAGGAGACAAAGGGTATCTCCAATTCATCCGCGGCTCTTGGCAGCAGGATCATGTTCGGAATGTCATCCTCACCCGGGTGTCCGCCACATTCAAACCCGTCCACCGAAACAGCATCACAACCAATATCCTGCGCTTTGAGGGAATGGCGAACCGAGGTGCATTTATGGATGACTTTGATGCCCGCATCCTTCAAATGCGGCAACACTTGCGCCGGATTGCGCCCCGCCGTTTCAACAACCTTCACGCCGCCTTCAATGATCGCTTTCACAATCGCCGGATAATCTGGCGGGTTGAGCGTTGGCAGGAAGGTGATGTTCACGCCGAAGGGCTTGTCCGTCATGTCGCGGCATTTTGCGATCTCGTTGGCAAGATCTTCGGGGGTTTTCTGAGTCAGGCCGGTAATGATGCCGAGCCCACCCGCATTCGAGACAGCCGCCGCCATTTCTGCGAAGCCGACATAGTGCATGCCACCCTGAATAATCGGGTGCTCAATACCAAACATCTCTGTGATCGCGGTTTTCATGCGAGTATCCTCCTTGTTCCGACGCACAATGTCCCTCAAACTGCGCTGAAACAAGTCTGACTTAGGGGAAGCGAGATGCCGATAAAACTGTTCCTGCACGGGGTCCCCGACACACCTAGCATGTGGGATCCGCTTATCGCGGAACTGGGGCTTGGTGCTGATCAATACCGTGCGCCTGCGATGCCAGGCTTTGTAGCCCCAGCACCGAGTGGTTTTGGATCAACCAAGGAAGACTATGTCGACTGGTACATTTCAGAGATTGAGCCCGTCGTCTCGAATAACGGCCCCGTCGATCTGATTGGCCATGACTGGGGCGCCATTATCACGGTGCGCGTGGCGAGCCTGCGCCCGGACCTGGTCAGAACCTGGTGTGTGGCCAACGCGCTCCCGCACCCGGATTATAAATGGCATTCCATGGCGCGTATGTGGCAAACTCCGGTGCTCGGCGAGCTGATCACGGCCGTCACACGTAAGGAGCAACTGTGTAAAGCCCTGCATGCTTCGGGCATTCCTGCTGATCTCGCTTCAAAAGAGGCCAGCCATTGGTCGCCGCATATGAAGAAATCCATCCTGCGTCTGTATCGGTCCGCAAAATCAGCGGGCGCTGACTGGTGGCCCGAGGTGAAAAACCTGCCGAAACGCGGGCTCGTTTTCTGGGGCGTGGACGATCCTTATGTCCCGGTCGAGATCGCGGACAACTTCTGCGCCGAGACCGGGGCGCGGCTGCTAAAGCAAGAGAATACCGGGCACTGGTCGATCATTGAGCGGGCTGATGTCCTCGCTGCGGCGCTCAAACAGCATTGGGCCTAACCATCAAACCCAGCGAGAAAGGCGGCGACATTCGAACCCAGAGCCTCAATCGCATACCCGCCTTCCATACAGATCAGGGTTGGCAGATCGAGCGCGGCGATCATCGCTGCCATTTCTGAATACTCGGCGGTCTCAATGCTAAAAAAGCTGATGGGATCGCCCGCATAAGTATCCGCGCCATAAGGCACGATCAGCAGGTCTGGCGCGAACGCATGAACCCTCTCAATCGCTTGACGCAGCACGTTCCGGTAGGCGGGCCAGTCGGTGCCGCGTGGCATTGGCAAGTTGAGTGACGCCCCCGCCCCTTTTCCCGATCCGGCCTCGTCGGCATGCCCCCAATAGAAGGGATAGTCAGTCGTCGGGTCGGCATGCAGCGATATGGTGAGCACCTCGGGCCGCTCATAGAATAAGTCCTGTGTGCCATTGCCATGATGATAGTCAACATCGAGCACGACCACCTTTGCCGCGCCTTTGGCGAGCGCCTGCTCAGCGCAAATCGCGGCATTATTCAGATAGGAATAGCCGCCCATATAATCGCGCCCGGCATGATGCCCTGGTGGTCGGCAAAAGGCGAAGGCTGACCGCGCGCCATCCAGAACGTGATCGAGTGCGGATAAGGCGCTCTGCGCGCTCCAATACACCGTGTCCCAGGTGCCCGCCGCGACTGGCGTTCCGCAATCGTAGGCGTACTGACCGAGTTCCGCGTCAATCCGCGTCAAATTTAAGGGACGGCGTCCTCGAATTGGAAATACGTAAGGAAATGCATCTCCGGGTCGCCCT
>JAYZAM010000032.1:0-5031 GCA_036339715.1 Pseudomonadota bacterium
CTGCGCATCGACAAAAGCACGGAGAAACTGCTCCGGCTCGGTCGCACCTTCGGGCAGAAGGCGATCATAGAGACCGGCGATCGCATTCTGTGTTACGCCGCCCGAACTCGGTGGGGGAGCCGAACAGATCTCATAGTCGCGCCAGGTGCCGCAAAGCGGAGGGCGGACCTTCACTTCATAGGCTTCGATATCTGCAACGCTCAATGCACCGGGTCGCGGCTCTTCTGCCAGCGTCGCAACAATCGCTTCTGGAATGTCGCCTTCGTAAAACGCGTCTGTGCCTTCGGTCGCCACGCGCCGCAGAGTTTCAGCATAGTCAGGATTATCGCGGATAGCGCCTTCGGCCAGCGGCGCACCATCAGGATAGAAGTATGCGGCGCTGACCGGATGATCATCGAGGCGCACAAACTGTCTCAGGCGCTCATTTGCCAGCACACTGGCAAGACGCGGACTGACTTCGAACCCGGTTTCGGCCAATCCGATAGCGGCGTCAAAATTACTCGCCCAATCGAGCTGCCCGTGAGCGTCATGAGCGGTTTTGTACAGCGCGATTGCGCCTGGCACGCCCGCCGACTTTCCTGATTGCCAAGCGTCGATAAATCCGAGCACCTCACCATTTTCGACAAACAGGTTCTCATCAATCGCCGACGGTGCCGTTTCACGCCCGTCATAGACGATGGTTTCATCTTTCTCGCGGTCATAGACCAGCATGAATGCACCGCCGCCAATCCCGGAAGACTGAGGCTCCACCAGGCCGAGCACCGTATGCACAGCAATCGCGGCATCGACCGCATGACCGCCCTGGCGCAGAACCTCCAGCCCGGCTTCCACAGCGCGCGGGTCGGCCGCCGCCACCATAGCTCCGTGTGACCAGGCCGTGCTGGTCTCCTCGATCGGCGGAACGGGGGCGGCTTCAATCTCCGGGACACGCTCCTGCGGCTGACACGCCGTAACTAAGAAGGCTGACACTCCGGCCATCACGCAGATTTTGACTGACATTCAATACAGCTCCGACTTGGCGAATTCCTCTTCGCACCGTAGAGCGGATACCACTGACAGAAAAGGTATTTTATGTCCCAGCCAGGCGCCCACAATCTGATAACGGATATTGCCGGAGTTTCCATCGGGAATGCCCATGATGCAGTCGCGCAAACGGGTACGACGGTCATCCTCTGCGAAACACCCGCCGTCGCCGCAGCCGCAATAGCCGGGGGCGGCCCGGGCACGCGAGAGACCGATCTTTTATTATCGGACAAGCTTGTCGAACAAGTGAACGCGATCGTCCTGTCTGGCGGCAGCGCTTACGGTCTAGCTGCGGCGGATGGCGTTGCAGCCGCGCTTGGCGCGCGCGGAGATGGTTTTGGACTGGTGAATCGGCCGGGCGTACCCAAAACCCCGATTGTGCCCGCGGCGATTCTCTACGATCTCGCCAATGGCGGCGATAAAGGCTGGGGAGAAACCCCGCCCTATCAGGCGCTCGGCCGCGCGGCATTGGCCGCAGCGTCATCAGAAGGTTTTGAACTTGGCCACGCAGGCGCGGGCTATGGCGCGCGCGCGGGCCAGCATCAGGGCGGTCTCGGCTCCGCCTCCGTCGTCACCCATGATGGCATGAGCGTCGGGGCCGTGGTGGCCGTGAACAGCTTCGGGTCGGTTTACATGCCTGGCACTGAGGCCTTTTGGGCGTGGCCTTATGAAGTGGGTCAGGAATTTGGGGGTGCCCGCCCACCGGCGACGTATCAGGCAGACCCAGAAAACTGGGGAGACTCCAAACAGAACCCGCAACTCGGCGAGAACACGACCATTGCCTGCATTGCGACCGATATTGCGCTGACCCCAGGACAGGCGCACCGTGTCGCGCAAATGGCGCTGGCCGGATTTGCCCGCGCCATCCGCCCGGTCTTTGCCCCGTTTGATGGCGATGTGGTGTTTGTACTATCGACCGCAAAACGGCCGCTGCCCGAGCCGGGCCCGCTAAATCTGGCCCGTCTGGGAGAGCTCGCCGCAAACACGCTCGCCCGGTCAATTGCACGCGGCGTTTACGAAGCACAGTAATTTCCTGATATCAGGTGTTGCTTTCGCGTGGGGCCGAGAGTATGTGTCCCGCTTCCGCGCTTCGGTAGCTCAGTTGGATAGAGTACTTGGCTACGAACCAAGGGGTCGGGGGTTCGAATCCTCCCCGAAGCGCCACTTTTCTCAGAGCATTGCCCCACGCCCGTCCTGCCCCCCCTGGACCGGACCAATTGGTCTGAAACTTGCTCGGCTCTTGCCTTTTAAGGCCGTGCCTATGACCAATCCCTGCCTCGATTGCCCAACGCATCAGAGCTGCTGCCGCGAATTGCACGGGCTGACGGTTTCGCAAACGGAATATGACCGGCATTTCAAAGCGCATGAAGACACAATCACTGTGTTTCGCAAAGGCGCGCTGTTCGAGATCTGGGCGAAAGACGGGGGCGGATGTCCAAATTGGCAAGGACAGTGCGCGGTCTACGACACGCGACCTATGGATTGCGACCTATATCCCTTCACTATTGGGAACGTCTTCGAGACCCCGGATAAGGTCTATGTCACCTATCACAAAAGAACGGGTTGCCCGCTCGTTGCGGATATTGTTCAGGCGCAGTCTGAGGCGCAGGCTTTGCTAGAGCAGTTCTTCGCAGATAACTTTCCCGGTCGCAAAGTCTCTGTCGTTTGTGATGAAGGGCCGGTCCGCCTGAAACATCTTGCGAAACGCGCGGTGCACAAGCTGAAGGGCCGCCAGCCTAAAACGCAAATCAGCTGAGCCACAAGAAAGCCTCAGGCGACGCGCGCTAAGCATGCTTAGATCGGCACGTGTCAGAAGATCAGTTCCCACAACAACCAGATCATCGCCATAACGGAGGCACCGGACAGCGCCCCGGCAATCATGGCGATCAGACCAGACGGTTCGGCTGCTGGAGCGTTCTCGAGTTCGGCACGATCCGCAGGCTCAAATAGATCTGATCGCATGACCCTGTTTCCCAATCGCAGCTATGATCAATTCACTCGCACAGAAACTATCCGAAACTGGGCCACGGCGTCATTATCAGAACATCTCATTGTTTAGGCAGCGACTTTTGCCGAAAGCGCTTGCTCGTTCGCCCAAGCTCGTGCCAACCTTCCGACACGGGCGAGGAAACCAAATGTCAGATACAATGAGCGAGTTCGAAACCGTCGCCATACGCGATGATCAACTGACACCATGGTGGCGTGTCGCCGCCGTCGGCTCAATGGTCGCATTCTCACTTCCGACGTTCATTACCGGTCTCGAAGTCTATCAGGGCTTGAGCCCCTGGCAGACCGTCTGGGCGCTGTTCATTGGATCCCTGATGATTTTCGCGATCGGGTCCGCCATGGGTGGGATTGGCGCTCAAACCCGTATGAGCTCGTATCTGCTAACGCGGGTGGCGTTTGGAGACCATGGTGCGGGTCTCGTGAATATCGCGTTTGCGATCTCTTTGCTTGGCTGGTTTGGGATCAATATCAATTTGTTCACCGAGGGCGTGTCCGGACTCAGTATGACCCTGTTTGGGAGTTCGCCCCCCGGTCTCATGCTCTCTTTACTCGCCGCGATCTGCATGACGCTCGTTACGTTTGCCGGGTTTCGCGCGATCAATATCCTTGCAACTCTGATGGTCCCAGTGCTTGCAGCGGTGACCGCAATCCTGATTTACAACGCGCTTTCTGGGCAGTCGCTGCCAACCCTTCTCGCGGCTGAAAAGCCGGTGACCCTGACCCTCGGCGAAGGCATTTCAGCAATTGTCGGTGCGATCATTGTCGGCGCCATTATCCTTCCAGATATTACCCGCTTTGTGCGCGGCTGGCGCGGTGCAATGGGGGTCACGCTGATCTCCTATATGGTGGTGCAGCTGATCGTCATGGCGGCTGCCAGTCTCGCCAGTGGCGCAACTGGATCCGCCGACATTATCGAGATCATGTTACAATACGGAATGGGGCTCGGCGCGTTCATTATTGTGATCACCTGCAGCTGGGTGCTCAATGCACTCAACCTTTACTCCGCGGTGCTGTCGATCAAGGCGACTTTCCCTAAACTCAATCGAAATGTGCTCATCCTCGGCTTAGGGGCATTTGGGGCCGGC
Organism: Pseudomonadota bacterium; assembly: GCA_036339715.1. GTDB lineage: Bacteria > Pseudomonadota > Alphaproteobacteria > Caulobacterales > Hyphomonadaceae > Henriciella. The sequence continues at coordinate 4,116 of JAYZAM010000032.1, forward strand.
GCAGCATTACTCGATCTGCTGGATCTGTTCGTTGAATTTCTGATCTATCTCTCCATTGTCTTCATCCCGGTCGCGGGCGTGATCATCGCGGACTATCTGATGATCCGGAAGCAGGACTATCGGATTGAAACGTTGGAAAACAATCGAAAGTTTGCCCCAAAAGCCTTTTGTGCCTGGGCGATTGGAGCGATCGCATCACTCGTAATGTACTACTATCCAAGCCTCTCGCCGAGCGGTATCTCTGCGATTGATGCAATTGCGCTGACAGCGCTCAGCTATCTCGCCCTTGCCTGGTCCGATCGGCACGCGACCAATGAAACAATCGCAACCGGAGACTGATCACATGCGTATTGGGATCGACGTTGGTGGAACACACACAGATGCCGTGATCATGGACGGAAACACCGTGCTCACGTCGACCAAAGTGTTGACCAGTGCCGATGTCATGGAAGGGGTTGCGAACGCCCTGGATACAGTGCTGTCCGCAAGCGGGGTTCCCGTATCGGACATCCAGTCGGTGATGATTGGCACGACCCAATTTACCAATGCGATCATTGAACGGCGTCAACTGGCTGAAACCGGGGTGTTCAGACTGAACCTGCCGTCCGGTCGCGGGCTACCGCCTATGGTCGATTGGCCAGATGACATTGCCGATGCGGTTGGTCGCCATGCTTACACATTGCATGGTGGAAAGCTTTATGATGGCTGGCCGGTGGCGGATTTGGACCCCGACGAAATCGATAAAGCGATTGCGGACGCCGCCGCAAAAGGGCTTAAAAATTTCGCCATCTCCTCAGCATTTTCACCGATGGACCCCTCGCCGGAGAATTTCGTTGAAGAGAAGCTCCGCGCCGCCATTCCAGACGCGCAAATTACATGCTCACACCGGTTCGGTCGCCTAGGTCTAATGGAGCGG
>JAYZAM010000033.1:0-3463 GCA_036339715.1 Pseudomonadota bacterium
ATTGATCAGCCCAACCGTCCGGGTCGTCCGTCACTCGGACCGGCGCCTGCGCCTGAGATTGATCCCATTCTGAAAGCTGAAGACCTCAAAGTTCATTTTCCGATTAACGTTGGCGGCGGTCTGTTCGGAAAGACCAAACCACTGAAAGCCGTGGATGGGGTGAGCTTCGATCTCAAAGCCGGGGAAACACTTGGCGTGGTCGGCGAGAGCGGATGTGGAAAATCCACTTTGGCGCGCGCGGTCTTGAAACTGGTGCCTCAAACCTCAGGCACCGTCGCCTGGATGGGGCGCGATATATCCAGCGCTGACCGTAAGACCATGAATGCCTTACGCGATGATCTGCAGATCGTATTCCAGGATCCGATGGCGAGCCTTGATCCGCGCATGACGATCGGCACGTCAATTGGCGAACCCCTGACAGTGCATGCGCCTGAGCTCGATAAAGCGGCACGCGAGGCGAAGGTGCGCGAGATCATGCCGCGCGTCGGATTGGATCCCGCCCTGATCAATCGATATCCGCATGAGCTGTCGGGCGGTCAGAACCAGCGCGTTGGGATTGCCCGCGCCATGATCCTCGGCCCAAAACTTGTGGTTTGTGATGAGGCGGTTTCAGCGCTGGATGTGTCGGTCCAGGCGCAAGTGGTCGACCTTCTGATTGATCTCCAGAAAGAGTTTGGCCTTGCGATGATTTTCATCTCGCATGACCTGTCTGTTGTGCGTGAAATCTCACACCGCGTCATGGTGCTTTATCTTGGTAAAGTCGTGGAATTGGCGGGCCGGGAAGAAATTTATGAGGATGCTCGCCACCCTTACACAAAGGCTCTGATTTCTGCGGTGCCAAACCCAGACCCCAAGATGGAGCGGGCGCGCGAGCGGGTGAAACTGCAAGGTGACTTGCCAAGCCCTCTCGATAGCCGCGCGCCGCTTCGCTTCCTGAAATCCGAAATCATCGACGATCCGGATGCACAACAATATGCCCCGAAGCTGATCGAAATCGCTCCGGGGCATCTGGTGGCTGAGCATGACCCGTTTGAGGGTTCGGGAGGACTTCGGGCCTAAGCTCGCCAGTTGGCTTTCAATCAATCCTTACTTCGCGCAGAGCACGTCGGTCAGGTTGCGTCGGCCGCGATCCGCGTAAACCACTTGGCCTAAGCCCATTTCACGGCAGAACTGGTTGGCATTGCCACGACCAACCGGGATGCGATCTCCCCAAGCATCCTTGGGACGCGGGAAGAACACCGTGTGGCGGCCTTGGATCCCTTGATTGTGAGCGCGATAGTTTCCGTGTCCGCGATGATCTCTGCCGCGGTGGCCTCGATCGCCATAATCCCGACGGCTGTTCGCGCGTCGCGCTTGTCCGTTCAGCGGGCGCAGAGACGTAATATTATCATTCATACGGATCGAGCTGAGATGACCTTCTGGGCGATCGACCACCACACACCGACCACGAAAGTCCGGGTCGACACAAATCTCCCAGGCGCCGCGGACATCGATCGAAGAGACTTTGTCATTAAAACCGGAGCGTTTGAGATTGTAGATGGGACCGTCAACGACGAGCCCCTCGCCGCGGAAATTGGGATGTTCAAAGATCACAGCTTCACTGCCGCCACCGCGATGACCATTATTGGCGGCGGCGGGTAGAATGGTCGCGAGGCAAACGGTTGAGGCGAGGGCAAGGGCTTTCAAAGCGCGGGTCATAATCAGGTCCTTTGTTCAATCTTGAACCGACCCCTATCAATGCGAACCTGAACGCGCTGGGAGAGAGATTTTCAGCTTCGGTTCAGCTATTCCGCAGCGCGCATCAGACCTTGCATCTGATCAATCCAGGCAAGCCAGGCCTTGCGCCCGTCATCGGTGAGGAACACGCGTGTTTGCGGGCGTCGACCGACGAAACGCTTTTCCTGTTTGATGTAGCCGGCATCTTCCAGCTTGCGCAGATGCGTCGAAAGATTGCCATCTGTCGCCCCGACTTTGTCTTTGAGCTCCCCAAAAATTGCCGGGCTCGCCGTTGATAGATAAGCCATAATGCCAAGTCGTAAGCGGCCATGAATGACATCATCAATCTGGGCATGGTCGAAGGGGTTTGTCACATTGGACATCATAAGCCTCCGCGCTTCTAGACGACGCTCTTGGGTTCTTCGCGCATCATGAGGATGCCCGGGACGAGGACGGTAAGGAAGGCGCCAAATGAGGCGACCGCCCAGGACGCCGTCGTACCTTCAAACCAAATCGCGAGTGCCAGAATGCCAAATGCGGCAAAGCCAGCATATGTGAGCGTTTTGACGTTCCCCATCATCCCGGATGTGATCAGGCCCGTTCCATAAAGCGCGAAGACGATTGGCAAAGAAGCCGTGAAGCCTGGCGCCGGACCGCCGAGAATCAGTGATTTCACAATCAAGGTGCCGAAATAGGCAAACAAGGCAAAGCCGGCCGCCATCCAGACGGTGCCTTCAGAACGGTTACCGACCGAATTGCCGCCAGGTTTGTTGCGGATTGTGTAGCCGAGTAGAATCTGTCCCGCGATTCCGACAACAATGAATGTGCCCCAGACCCAAGCATAGGCAATGTCCGGCCACCCAAACAGGTTCGCTTCAATCGAATAATGCAGGAAATAAGCGGTTGAGGTGAGGGTGCCCCAGAACGCCAGGAAGCGGCCGCCAAGCAGGGGCGCTTGCTGCCCCGCTTCGGCGAGGTCGCGGACATAGGCCAGATCATCATGCAATGTCGTGTCGGTCATACTAGGAAACTCCAATAACTTTGAAATACAAAGTACTCTATCGTGTGGAAATGTCAACATTCTCGATTTTGCTTGGCGCGCGGTCTGAGCACGTTAGAGTGGGCAAAGCCCAAAAAAGATATGAGGAAACACCGATGCCAGACGCTGCCAGTCAGCCGCCTTTTCGCCCGCTTGCGCAAAAACTGCCTGATATCGAGTGTATCCGAAAAGCGGACGGCACAGTTTATCTTACGCAACGCCATAAGCCTGGCGATCGGCCTCGTTCTATTCCGCACGCGCTTGCGACCCGCGCCGGGATCCACCCGGATCGAGATTGGCTAAAACAGCGTAATCCGGAGACAGACGACTGGGAGGCCATTACCTACGGCGAGGGTCTGCGGCGGACCCGCGCCTTGGCTCAAGCGTTTCTAGATATGGGCGCAGGGCCCGATGCACCGGTCATGATCTTATCTGGGAACTCAATTGAGAGCGCCTTGGTCATGGTCGCTGCAATGACGATCGGCGCCCCAGCCGCGCCAATTTCAGTCCCATACTCCCTCATGTCGACAGACTTCGCCAAGCTCAAGCACTGTTTCGGAGCCGTGCAGCCTAAAGTCTTGTTTGCTTCCCAGTTAAAACCTTTTGAACCCGCTATTGGTGCGCTCGGCGACCATGGCTGTACGGTGGTTACCGCTGATGGAGCGAACGGCGCGGTGTCCTATCACGGTCTGCTCGACACCGCGGTTA
>JAYZAM010000034.1:0-7357 GCA_036339715.1 Pseudomonadota bacterium
GAGAAGTTGCAGCTGAGTGTGAGAACCCTGTGATGCTGTATTCGGTTGGCAAGGATTCGGCGGTCATGCTGCACCTTGCAATGAAGGCGTTCTATCCGTCGCGCCCCCCGTTTCCCTTGATGCATGTCGACACGACCTGGAAATTCCGGGAAATGATCGAGTTTCGCGATCGCAAAGCCGCCGAGCTTGGCATGGACCTGATCGTCCATTCCAACCAGGAAGGCATTGATGCGGGCGTTGGCCCGTTCACCCATGGCTCTTCACGTCATACGGATATTATGAAAACTCAGGCCCTGAAACAGGCTTTGGACAAGTACAAGTTCGATGTCGCCTTTGGCGGGGCTCGCCGCGACGAAGAAAAGTCTCGCGCCAAGGAGCGTGTTTTCTCGTTCCGGACCTCTGAGCATCGCTGGGACCCGAAGAACCAGCGTCCTGAGCTGTGGAACCTCTACAATGCCCGGATCAATCAGGGTGAGAGCATTCGCTGCTTCCCGATCTCGAACTGGACCGAGCTTGATATCTGGCAATATATCCGCCGCGAGCAGATCGAGATTGTCCCGCTTTACTATGCTGCCAAGCGCCCTGTCGTGGAGTGGGAAGGCAGCCAGATCATGCTGGACGATGATCGCGTGCCGCCAGAGATCGCCAAGACGGCGGTTGAAAAATATGTGCGCTTCCGGACGCTTGGCTGCTACCCGCTGACCGGCGCGGTCGAAAGCAAAGCCGACACGCTGGAAGACATCATCCAGGAAATGCTCCTGACCACCTCGTCTGAGCGCCAGGGCCGCACGATTGACCGTGACCAGGCCGCCTCGATGGAGAAAAAGAAACAAGAGGGATATTTCTAATGTCTCATATCGATTCCCTGATTGCTGAAGACATCAGCGCTTATCTCGAGGCGCATGAGAACAAATCTCTGCTCCGTTTCATCACCTGCGGCAGCGTGGATGATGGCAAATCGACCCTGATTGGCCGCTTGCTCTACGATTCCAAGATGATCTTTGAAGATCAGTTGGACGCGCTGGAAAGCGATTCCAAACGCCACGGCACGCAAGGCGAGAATATTGATTTTGCGCTCTTGGTCGATGGTCTCTCAGCCGAGCGGGAGCAGGGCATCACGATCGATGTCGCCTATCGCTTCTTCTCGACCGATAAGCGCAAGTTCATCGTGGCGGATACACCCGGGCACGAACAATATACCCGCAATATGGCAACTGGCGCCTCGACGGCAGATCTTGCCATCCTGATGATTGATGCCCGCAAAGGCATCCTCACCCAGACGCGCCGCCACAGCTTCATCGCAAGCTCGCTCGGCATCCGCAAACTCGTCCTCGCGATCAATAAGATGGACCTCGTTGATTATGATGAGGCGGTCTATAACCGGATCGAACAGGACTTCCTCGAATTTGCCGAAGAATTGTCTGCCGGGATCGAGATTCAGGCCATTCCAATGTCGGCGCTTGCGGGCGACAATATCACCGACAATTCTGACAATATGCCATGGTATTCTGGCCCGCCATTGATGGAATATCTTGAGACCGTTCCGGTTGATGATGACCGCTTCCAGGCGCCGTTCCGGATGCCGGTGCAGTGGGTGAATCGCCCGAACCTGGATTTCCGTGGCTTTTCCGGCCAGATCGCATCCGGCTCTGTGAAGCCAGGCGACCGGGTCAAAACGCTGCCAAGCGCCAAGGAAACCACGATTGAACGCGTTGTCGTGCATGGCGGCGACCTGAAAGAAGGCGTTGCCGGGCAGTCCGTCACGCTGACCTTTGCCGACGAGGTCGACACTTCGCGCGGCGATGTCATTTGTGCCGCCGGTGAACCAGCAGAAGTCGCTGACCAGTTCCAGGCCCGCGTGCTCTGGATGGCGGATAGCGATATGCTTCCGGGCCGTCGCTACCTCGTAAAAATCGGCGCCAAGACGGTCACCGCAACGGTGCTGGATCTGAAATTTGGGATCGATGTGAACACGCTGCAGGATAAGCCTGCGAGCACGCTCGGCCTGAACGATTTTGGCGTCATCACTATGGCGCTGGATCAGCCCATTGCGTTCGATCCATATGACGTCAACCGCGAGACCGGTGGTTTCATCTTCATCGACCGCATGACCAATAATACGGTCGGCCTCGGTCTGATCGATTTTGCCCTGCGCCGCGCGGGCAATATTCACTGGCAGGCGCTCGACGTCGACCGGGTGAAGCTCGCCGAGCAGAAAGAGCAGAAGCCCGCCGTGCTGTGGTTTACCGGCCTCTCTGGCTCCGGCAAATCGACCATCGCCAATGTGCTGCAGCAAAAGCTCTTCACCATGGGCAAGCACACCTTTGTGCTCGATGGCGACAATGTCCGTCATGGTCTCAACAAGGATCTTGGCTTTACCGATGCCGACCGTGTGGAGAATATCCGCCGCGTCTCCAACGTTGCCAAGCTGATGAGCGATGCCGGTCTGATCACTCTCGTTAGCTTCATCTCGCCATTCCGCTCAGAACGCCAGATGGCGCGCAATCTGATGAAGGACGGGGAGTTTGTGGAAATCTTTGTCGACACGCCGCTCGAGGTCGCCGAACAGCGCGATGTGAAAGGCCTCTACAAACGTGCCCGCGCTGGTGAGATCAAGAACTTCACCGGTCTCGACAGCCCATATGAAGCGCCAGAGAATCCGGAAATGGTGATCAATACGGTCGAGCAATCTGCCGAAGAAGCAGCCGACAAGATCATCACCTGGATGCGCGACCGCGGCTGGTTCGAAATCTAGGCGTCAGACCTAATCCATTTGAGCGCCAATTGGCGCTCATTTGGCGAAAGCCTCTTTTTTCTCTTCGATGTCCATCCAGTCGAGCTCGGCTTGTTCGAGCTCGGCGCGGGCGGCTTCTAGGCGACTATTGATGCGATGAAATTCGTCGGGACTCTGATTAAACAGGTTCGGGTCTGACAGGCGTGTTTCTAGATCCTGAATTTCAGTTTCGAGGCGCGGCATCGCTTCCTCAACCTCTTTGAGACGGTGCTGGTCTTTAAAACTGAGCTTGGTTGGCTGTTTCGGATCGCTGGCCTTAGGCTTCTCCGATTTGGATTTGCGCTCGGTTTTGCTGGCCTTACCAGGTTTCCCTTTGATCTGGGATTGCGCATCGGTCCAACCGCCTGCTGTTTCAACCCATTGCCCCTCACCCAGAGGCACCAGACAGGACGTCACCGTCGCGTCGAGGAAGGAACGGTCATGGCTCACCAGGATCAGCGTGCCTTCAAAGTTGAGGAGCATGTCCTCCAGAAGGTCCAGCGTCTGCATGTCCAAGTCATTGGTCGGTTCGTCGAGAACAAGGACATCCGTTGATTGGGCAAGCGCAATGGCGAGGGTCAATCGATTGCGCTCGCCCCCCGAAAGGGCTGCCACGGGCTGGCGTAGCTGATCGGGTTTGAACAAAAAGTCTTTCGCATAGGCTGCAACATGGCGCTGCTTGCCTTGCACCATCAAACTGTCACCACCTTGCGGCGCGAGCGCTTCCCATAGCGTGTCTTTCGGGCGAAGCGTATCGCGGGTCTGATCGAGATAGGTAATTCGCACGGCCGGGTTCAGTTTCACATTGCCGCTATCGCGCTCAAGCTCTCCGAGCAGCAGTTTCAAAAGCGTCGTTTTTCCGACCCCATTCGGGCCGATAAAGCCAACGCGATCCCCGCGCAGGATCTTAAAATCGAGCCCTTCGACAATTTTCAGATCGCCATAGGCTTTGCTGAGGCCGAACGCTTCGATGACCTTGCGCGATTGATGTCCTGCTTCTTCGGCGCTGATCCCAGCTTTGGCTTTTTGCGCGACGATGGCGGCTTTGCGTCGAGCGGCTTCGGCGCGCATGGCTTTCAGCTTGTGCAGGCGACCCATATTGCGCGCGCGCCGCCCCGTGACGCCGCGTTGCAGCCAATGTTCTTCCGCTTTGAGCTGGGTTTTGAGTTTTTCGAGTTGGCGGATTTCCGCCTCTTCAATCTCTTCCGCCCAACGTTCGAAATCGCCATACCCTTTTGGACTTTTCAGCACCACACCATCGCGAAGCCAGAGCGTGTTTGTGGTGACATTTTCCATGAACCGCCGATCGTGACTGACCAAGAGCACAGCGCCATTGAATCCGATCAACCGCGTTTCAAGCGTCTCGATCATCGGCACGTCGAGATGGTTGGTCGGTTCGTCCAGAAGCAAGACATCCGGGTCAAGCGCAAAAGCTTTCGCCAATGCCGATCGCCGGATTTGCCCGCCCGACAAGATGGTTGGACTGACCAATGGATCGACGCCGAAATGCCCAAGCTCGGCTTCCGCACGCCAGGGTTCGGCGCCGGAGGAGGTGGCGTAATCCAGGACTGTTTCAAACTTTGACAGGTCTGGTTCCTGTTCCACGGTCGTGATCACGGTTCCCGGGTGAATCCAAAGTTCGCCATCATCGGCTTCGTGCCGCCCGGTGATCAGGCGCATCAGAGTTGACTTGCCGGCGCCATTGCGCCCGACCAGGGCCGCGCGCTCGCCTTTCGCCAGCGTGAACGTGACACCTTCGAAAAGCGGCTTGCCGCCAAAGGCGAGCCGTACATCGGTCATGGTGAGAATGGGCAATGACATGACGGCTATCTACAATTTCGCCGCGATGGCGTCGATATGGATGCCTGCACAATCAATAATATCGAAAGGCGGGCTGTGGTTTTCGAACGCGACATTCAAATCTGTGCCGCCCAGCAAGATCGCCTGCGCGCCTTGCCTCGCAACCATCTCTTCGCCGGTTCGAAAGAAGACATTACGGTGCTGGTCGGTTGGGACGCCGCTCAGAGCAAGGTCAACATAGGTCTCGTGCACAAGGTCGAGATCATCCCCCTTAGGCGTGACCACGTCGATGTCCGTCAATTTGCCGTGCATTGATGTCGCCATAACCGTCTTCGTGCCCATCAGACCCACGCGTTTGAAGCCATTGGTGTGCAGCCAGTCGCGCATCAAACTCATCAGATTGATCACAGGCAGCGGTGAAGCCTCTAAAAATTGATCGATTGGAAAGTGTCCGGAGATGGATGAGATCGCTACGCAGTCCGCCCCGGCGGTTTTCAGGCGCGCCGTTAAACGCTCATAGATCGCGCACTGGGCTGAGTGCGCACCGGCCGCCATATTGGCAAGCAAAGTCGGCGAGTCTGCGTGCGCGATGGTGAGATCGAGATCGATCCCTCGCGCAGCGGCTTTTGTGATCAGTCCGCGATAATAGAAATCCGTCGCGGCCGGGCCGATGCCACCGATCAATCCGATATGCATGTGTCTCTCCGATTAAAGATCGATCTACGGGGGGAGGCCCGAATTTATGCTTTCAGCTTGTAGCCGCTTTTGATCATCCACCAGACGCCAGCAGATGCGAGAAACGCTGAACCCGCACTCACAATCATGCCGGTCATGACATTTGAGTTTGCGGCGTCCAGAAATCCATATCGGAACCCGTCGATGAGGAAGAAGATCGGGTCGAAATAAGCCAACGATTTAAACGGCTCGACCAGGACATTGATGTCGTAGAAAGTGCCAGACAAGAAGGTCAGTGGAACAATCACAAAGTTCGACACGGCGGCCAGATGGTCAAATTTGTCGGCCCAGATACCGCCCATGGCCCCAATCGCTGCGAGGAAAATGGTCGCCATCAGACCAAACCACAGGATCGGCCAAACATGGACAATCGACAAATCCGCGAGCCCACTGAAATGGATGCCAATCGCGGCGATCGCGCCAACCATGATGCCGCGCGTGACGGCCCCGAAAATGAAGCCAATGGTCAGCTCGACAGGCGAAAGTGGCGGCATGAGAAAGTCGACCTGACTGCCTTGCACTTTGGCGATGGTCAGCGAACTGGACGAATTTTGAAACGCGTTTTGCAACATCGCCATGACGATCAGGCCGGGCGCAAGAAAGCTATTATAGTCCAGTCCTGCAAAATCTCCGGTAAGTTCACCTCGGTTCCCAAAGGCTAACTTGAACACCGTCATGAACAAGAGGGTGGATACGACCGGCGCGAGCAGCGTTTGCATCCAGACCTTCATGAAACGGCCCACTTCGCGCTTATACAAAGTCCATAGGCCGAGCCAATTGACGGCACCGTAAGTTCGGGGTTTGGGCGGCGCGAGGGAAGAAGAGGACGTTTCAGGCATGACCGGACACATAAGAGCTGAGTCTGCGTTTGGCGATAGTCTAAAACCTATCCACAGAACACACTATATGTTGATTGTCTGTGGATAGCGTCTATCAGCATCTTGTGTTTCGTTTCGTCATTGATACGATATATAGCGTTAGAGCGGGGCTGGCGGCATCGTTCTCATCAATATCTAGGGGCTGCCGAGAAGCGGGGTAAATCGCATGGCTTGGACTGAAGATCGAGTGGAAGTGCTGAAAAAGCTGTGGGCGGAAGGCCATTCAGCCAGTCAGATCGCCAAGGAGCTTGGCGGCGTCACTCGAAATGCTGTGATCGGAAAAGTACATCGTCTGGGCTTGTCAGGACGAGCCACACCTTCACGGCCTGTGAAGCGGCCGCCGCGGCTGGCACATCCCAAACCGCGTATTCGCCCCGATGGTGCCGTGGTTGCGCCAAAGCCGCAGCGTGAAGTGGTGGAAACGGCTTTGAAGCCGAATGAAAAATCAGCAATGCTGGCAGCGCTACCGCCACAACCGCTGGCGGATGGTGAAGCTGCGACCATTCTGACCCTGCGAGACAGCATGTGTAAGTGGCCGATTGGCGATCCCGCAGACCCGAAATTTGCCTTCTGCGGACGCAAGTCGACCTCTGGCCCATACTGCTCGGAGCATGCGAAAGTCGCGTTCCAACCGGCGAAAAAGCGGGAAAAGAAAAAAGCCGATTACGACTATGTTCGTAAGATTGCCGGCTAAACACGCATCCAACTTTTAAGACTAAGCGGCTGCGGGTTTCCGGGCCGCTTTTTCATTTAAGCGATTTGTAAAGCGACGTGGGTTATTTCGGATCTCCATCGAGTTGGGGAATTCAGCGTGCCGATATTGGGCTTTCTTCAATCGCAGGCTTTGCCATCGCGGGCATTTTTCGTCCTCGTTTTCGCGGTTACGCTGTTGGCACTCAAAGAACCCATCTTTCCGTCCAATGGGTATTTCCCGATCGATTTTAAGTATTTTTGGCTCTCCGGTCAGATCTGGTTGAGCGGGGGCGCGCCCTATGGTGACGCCTTTGCGGCGCTGGGAGCAGAGGCGTTTCCCGGGGAAAAGGTCAATCCTTTCTTCTATCCTCCTAACTGGCGGCCTTTTGCTGCGCTGACCGCGCTGAGCGACCCGGACACGGCTGAAAATATCTGGGGGCTCGCTTCGGTTGCCGCTCTTGGGTTGGCAGCCTGGCAC
>JAYZAM010000035.1:0-4123 GCA_036339715.1 Pseudomonadota bacterium
CTCTTTACGCGAGTCGCAAATCGGATTCTGATTCGCTTATCAAACGAATTGAGGTGAGCGAAATGGCAATGACCCAAAGGCAGGCGCTTGAGCTTTGGCGGTGTGCATTGACCGCTTATGTCCGATCAGATGAATCCGACATGACAGCGCGCCAGCAAGCGGTTCTGATGACGGTCGCGCTCACGCCAGGTCCACATACGGTGCGTGGCTTGTCGAGTCATCTCAATATTGCCAAGCCGGCCGTGACCCGCGCGCTCGACGTTCTGGAGCGTAACGGTCTGATCAAACGCGTGCCGGACGAAAACGATCTGCGAAGTGTCCATATTGAACGGACCACTCAGGGTCTGGATTGGTTGCGGACATTTGGCGGTCAGATTCAGGCGGCAGAAACAGGTGAAATTGGCGCTGAACGTGCGTCAGGCGCGAGCCGTGCCGTCGCCTAAATATTTCCTTGGTTTTCAGACTATATCTCTGACTGGAAAACACGTTGGAGATGCTGAATGCTGTCCTTTGATGATCCGCGCCTAACCCTGCCAAGCGGTGGCGAGCGGGCGCGCATGCAAGTCAGTGCGGGAGTCGCGTCCATGCGTGGAACGGCCGTGCCTGACGGCACGCAAGTCAGCCAGCTTCTCTTTGGAGAGACCGTGATCCTGCATCATGAAGATGGGGAATTCGGCCTCGTGCAAAGTGAGACGGATCAATATGTTGGATGGGTCTTGATGGAGGCCTTGTCATCGCCGGTTTTGACACCGACACACCAGGTTAAAGTCGCACGTCTACACACTTATTCTGAGCCTAAGATTACCGGTGCCCCGCATTTCACGGTCGGAACGGGTGCCCAACTCACCGCGACGGGAAGGGTGAGCGGGCGATATATTGAGTTCGAACGCGCCGGTTGGATCGTCGATCATTTGGTTGCAGATGTGTCGGTGCATGAGGATGATCCGGTGGTTGTCGCAGAACGGTTCCTCGGAACCCCCTATCTCTGGGGGGGGCGTGATTGTCTCGGAATTGATTGCTCGGGATTGGTTCAGATTGCTTTCGGCGCGTGTGGGATTGCCGTGCCGCGAGACAGCGACATGCAATGCGCCTGGCTTGGGGAGCGGATTGACCACTGGCAGAGCCCGGGCGCTCTGCAGCGCGGAGACCTGATCTTTTGGAAAGGGCATGTCGGCATCATGTCGGATGCTGAAACTCTGCTTCATGCCAATGGAACCTTCATGACCACGATGACAGAACCGCTGCTGCCAGCGATTGAGCGCATCGCAAATGAATACGGCGAGCCTTTGGAGGCTCGCCGCGTGAATGTTGAAGCTTTGCGGGGTTTGAAACCCGATTGGCTTACGGTTGAGTTGTAACCTCTTCCGCGGCCTCGGTGGCATCCTCCGCTACAGCGTCAACGACGTCTTCTACAGTCTCGGTGACCGTTGAAGCCGCTTCTTCCGCGCTTTCGGTGACCGTTTCGACGACGTCCTCAGCGGCGACGGCCGCATCCGCAATTGCGTCGGTGCCTTCAGACGCGGCCGCTTCGATGGCCTCATCTGCTGCAGCTTCGGCCGCGATGGCTGTGTCTTCGACGGTTTCAGCTGGGGTCGGGTCCGCGCTTTCAATTACCGTTTCGTCGGTCTCAGCAAGATCGCCGGCGGCCTCTTCGGCATCACCTTCTGCTGGTGATGCGGCGAGTGGCGCTGGTGGTTCAGGCGCATCCGGGCTGTAAGAGGCAAGATAAGCCAGCATTGCGGCCCGCTCGTCATCGCGCTTCAGACCGGCAAATGCCATGCTGGTGCCGCGCGCATAGCTTGATGGGTTTTCAAGCCAGGCGTCCATGTTCTCCCAAGACCAGTCACCTTCAGTACTGGAGAGTGCGCCGGAATAATTAAACCCGGCATGGCTCTGCTTTGCAGCGCCCATCGTCGCATAAAGGTTTGGCCCAGTTCCGTTGGGACCGCCCTGGTCGATCGTATGGCAGGATGCACACTTCGCCTTGAAGCTGCGTTCGCCGCGCGCCAGATCTGCGCCGAGAATGAGCGCGCCAAGGTCGTAAATCTCTTCGACGACTTCGCCGCCGCCGCCGGTTTCGGCGATATCGACCCGGAACCCTTTGAAATTGTATTCTGCCCAGGCGTTCAGCGATTCGTGCTCTTTATGGTGGTGGTGCCCACCGCCAAACACGATCGTCGATACTTCTTTCAGCCCCAGAATGACGAGGCCGACTGCCAGCAGTGCCCCGAAAATCTTATTCAGTCCGAGTTCGCCCATAGGTGATCCCTCAATAGTCTGTCTTGCGCGCGCCTTCTGACACGCTATGCGTTCGCAATCAATATATAGAAATGTGGCAGATCGCGCGTTAACTGTTTCAGCGGCGAAAGCGCGCAGGGGTGTTAGCGAGATCTTCATCTTCGCTGGATTGGCGGATACGGATCAGGCGGCAAGCGGGAGGCCTATAATGGCAGCAGGAAAGATCGCATATCAGGGCGAGCGGGGCGCCAATTCTCATATTGCCTGCCTTGAGGTCTATCCGGACCACGAGCCCGTACCCTGCCGGACATTTGAAGACGTCATTTCCATGGTTGAGACCGGCGATGCGCAGCTCGCGATGATCCCAGTCGAGAACACGATCGCTGGACGGGTGGGCGATATTCACCATCTTTTGCCGGCGACCAGCCTACATATGATTGGCGAGCATCTGATGCGGATTCGATTCCAGTTGATGGCATTGCCCGGCGCGAAGATCGAATCAATAGAGCGGGCCTATAGTCACGTCATGGCATTGGGTCAGTGCCGGAATTTCTTGCGAAAGCATGGCATTCAGGCGCGGACTGCGGCGGATACTGCAGGGGCAGCACGACTGGTTGCAGAGGGGGGCGATACAAAAGCCGCCGCGCTTGCCCCGGCTTTAGCGGCAAAAGAATACGGTCTCGAAATTCTGGCACGCGATGTTGAAGACGCAGCCCATAACACAACGCGGTTTGTAATTATGGCGCCTGAACCACTGGATATCGCCCCGGAAGATGGACCGGCAATAACGGCGTTTCTGTTCCAGGTTCGAAATATCCCGTCGGCCTTGTTCAAGGCATTGGGTGGCTTTGCCACAAATGGCGTGAACATGACGAAGCTGGAGAGCTACCAGATTGAGGGATCATTCAGTGCGTCGCAATTCTACGCAGAGATTGAAGGTCACCCCGATGATCGTTCTGTCCAGCTCGCGCTTGAAGAACTGGGCTTTTTCTCGAACTCTTTAAAAATTCTCGGCGTGTATCCACGCAATCCGGCGCGTGAAAATATCGAAGGGCGGCGCAGTTAAAGCGTATCCTTGGTGTCCCTGCGTGACCCTTGCCTTGCCAGCGCGTTCCGTCATCCTGTCTGAAAGATAAAAAAACAGACACTGGAGGAACGCATCATGGCGGGGAAGCACGTCATCATTATCGGGGCCGGTCTGGGCGGACTTTGTGCCGCGATCAAGCTGCAAGAAGCCGGTCACAAATTTACGATCGTTGAAAAAATGGACCGGGTTGGCGGCACCTGGGCTCAAAACACATATCCGGGTGTGGCCTGCGATGTGCCCGTTGCGCTCTACCAGTTCAGCTTTGCGCAAAGCGTCAACTGGACCCGCGCCTATCCGCAGGGCGGTGAAATACAAGCCTATGCGGAAGAGATCACCGACCGCTATCAACTCCGCCCGAATGTGAAGTTGGATGATGAGGCGACCAGCGCGGTTTGGGACGAGGGATCAAAGACTTGGACGGTGACGACCAAAAGCGGGGCGTCTTATCAAGGCGATGCCGTGATTGGTGCCCTGGGTCAGCTTAACCGTCCAAACTGGCCCGCCATTGCAGGAAAAGAGGATTTTCAAGGCGCGATTACGCATTCAGCCGAATGGGATCACTCTATTGATATGAAAGGCAAGCGTGTCGGGATTATCGGTTGCGCCGCCAGCGCAGTGCAGATCATTCCGGAGCTGGCCGAAGAAGTCGACGAACTGGTCGTGTTTCAGCGCAGTCCGAATTGGGTCATCCCGCGCCGCGACGTGGCGATGAGCGCCGAAGAGGGCGCGCTCCTCGGCACCGACCCCGAGCTCGCCATGAAGCTCGGCGCGATGAACCGCCAGCTCATATATGAGAAT
>JAYZAM010000036.1:0-13036 GCA_036339715.1 Pseudomonadota bacterium
GAAAGCGCCTGCTGCGCGATGACTGCGACGATAGCGGATGCGGGATCAAAGTGCTTAAGCGCGACGCCTTTCTCGCTTTGCCCTATTTCGATCATATGCACCGATACATGCCGGCGCTTATGAACGCAGAAGGGCTCAAGGTTGAGTTCATGAATGTGAACCATCGTGAGCGCGGGACAGGACAGTCAAAATACACCAATTTTGGCCGTCTCGCAGACGCGTTTTCTGACTTGCGCGGCGTCATGTGGCTGATCCGGCGACGCCGTAATCCCGGCGGAGCAGATGAGGTCTAGGCGTTGATTTTGCGCCAGACAAAATCGGCGCGAACCTGTGGATCGCCAAATGGAACCTCGACCATGACATACTCGCTGCTGTGATAGGCGGCCGCCACGCGCTGACCAAAAGCCTCCGCACCTGAAAAATCCAGCGTGCGTTCCTCATCTTTTTGATAAATGCCTTCCCAGGCTGGCAGAAAGAAAACCGGCGATCGGTATTGATGTGCCTTTATCGCGTGTCGCACGGCATGGTCCGGCACCTGATAATAGGCGCAATAAGCGAGCACGTCCGGAAGCGCCCGATCGAATAGGGTGGGTCCCTGAGCGTTTTGATAATCTTCGATTCCGAGGTTCAGCATCTCCGACACAAATCTAGCCGGATTTTCTGTCCCGGTCGCGCCATTCCTCGACCGTCGCGCCTCTTCAAGGACACGGCGCGCCGGCTCGTTGACGGTTTGAATGCGCGCCTCGAGTGTTCGCAATAGAGTGCTCTTTCCGGCCCCCGGTGGTCCGGTCAGAATGAAGAATGGCGGGGATTTTTCACTGATAGCCGCGTTGCTCACTTTGCATTAATCCTCAATACGGTTAACTGGTTGCGTTAGGAGACGGGCATGACAGGGATTTTGCCAATCGCTGCAGCGGCACGTCTTGACGATAAACAAGAGAGGGCGAAGCACCAGAATGGTCGCGGCCCGCGTAGAAGGGGAAGTCCAATGCGCATTCTATTGAGCGCGTTTCCGCTCTTTATTATCCCGGTGGGAATCTATTGTCTAATTGCTCTGACGACGTCGGGTGATCCGACTGTTCTGACACATGGCACCGATGTTCTCCGCGAAAAGGCCTCGCCCTTGATGGGGATTTTAGGCCAGAAGTTCTTCGCGATCGGGATGATTGGCGGAGAGATTGAATGGGTGCTCACCAAAGGCGATGCGCTGCTCTTACTCTCGATTGCGGTCCTGTTCATGGAAATCCTGAAATCGACCAGCACCGGCACCGCGACCATCATGAACCATGCGCTCTCGATGATCGTTTTCATTGTTTGTCTTATGCTGTTCCTATTGCATCCGAACTTCGCAACATCGGTCTTTTTCATCCTGACCGTGATGGCCCTGCTTGATGTGCTCGCAGGCGTTGTCGTGACAATTGTATCGGCGCGGCGCGATTTTGGCGTCAGCGAGGGCTTTGTTGGATAGAATTCCTGCAGATCTCTTACAAGCTGTAAAAACTTTCCGGCGGGCGCTTCACAGCGCCCGTTTCTGATCTAGGGTAGCGTTTATAGGAATAGAGCTTTGCCGGGGAGGCATCATGGAAGCGCTCCAAACGTTTATTATAGAAATCAGTAATTTCCTCTGGGGGGGCAGCTGGTACGGGAATCAAATTTTCTCATTTGGCCCGATCGCTGTTCTGTTGCTGGGCACCGGGTTATACTTGATGATCCGTCTCGGGTTTCGCCCGATCCGCCGCTTGGGGCCTGCGCTCGGTGAAGTCTGGGCCGGCCGCAAAGGAAACGGGGACCCCAACCAAATCACGCCGTGGCAGGCCCTTTCCACGGCGCTCTCTGGCCAAGTGGGTACCGGTAATCTCGCGGGCGTCGCAACAGCGATTTCCGTTGGCGGACCTGGCGCGATCTTCTGGATGTGGGTAACCGCCCTGTTTGGTATGGCGCTGGCGTTTGCGGAAAGCTCACTGGCGATCAAATACCGTGAAAAAGACGAATATGGCCGCATCAATGGCGGTCCCATGTACTATATCAAGAACGGTCTTGGGAAAAACTGGAAGTGGCTGGGCGTCCTGTTCTGCCTTGGCTGCTTGTTCTCCGCAGCCGTTACGGGCGGCATGATCCAGTCAAATTCAATCACCCAAACTGTGGTCGCCGACCTTGATCGGTTTGCCGGTGTAAATTCACCGAATTGGATTATCGGATTGATCATCGCGGGTTTGACGTTTGCGGTCATCATTGGCGGGATTAAGTCGATTGGCAGCGTCGCTGGTAAAGTGGTTCCGGTGATGGCGGGCCTATACATTCTGGTCGCATTCATCGCGCTGATCTTGAATATTCAGAATGTGCCTGCCTCATTCATGATGATTATCAAGTCAGCCTTTGGATTGCAGGAAGCAGCAGGTGGATTGGCCGGCTATGGCGTCCTGTTCGCTGTGCGCGAAGGTGTTGCTCGCGGCCTGTTTTCGAATGAAGCCGGTCAGGGCTCTGCACCGATCGCGCACGCCGCTGCTCAGACCAAAAACCCTGTTGTACAGGGTGAGATCGCGATGATTGGTGTGTTCATCGATACATTGATTATTTGTACGATGACGGCGTTGGTGATCTTGTCAGTTTCCGGCACCTGGACAACCGATCCCGAACTCGTGGCGCTCGGTGTTTCTGAAACCACACAATATGTTTTCCAGGCAGACGGGCTTGAAGCGTCTGCGATCACCAATGAAGCGTTCAATAAGGCCTTGCCTGGCGGATTTGGAGGGATATTCGTTACAGTCTGTCTCGCCTTGTTCGCATTCACGACGATTCTAGGCTGGTCTTATTATGCTGAACAGGCTGCGACCTATATCCTAGGCGAATGGGCCACTCATCCGATCCGCTATCTCTGGGTTGTTCTGATCTTCATCGGGACCACCTTCCCGGTCACCTTTATCTGGCGCTTTGGTGATATCGCGAACGCATCGATGGTGTTGCCGAACCTGATTGCCGTGATCGCGCTCTCCAGCGTCGTCCTGGCGATCCATCGCAAGAATGGCGACCCGGACACCGAAGACGGCGACAGCATCATGCTTGGCTCTGATGGTCAGCCTTATAAGGAACCGAGTAGCCCTGCGGCAGAATAAGCTTTTAAGACTTCTAATGAAGCGGGCGCTCTTTATGGGGCGCCCGTTTTCGTTTGGTGTTAACGGGTCGGGTTTATCGAAGCCCTTATGTCTGACCTTTCGCGTATCGAAGCATTTTTGGAAATGATGTCGGCTGAGCGCGGTGCCTCGCCGAATACGCTTGATGCCTATGGCCGCGACCTGCTCGAAGCTTCAGGATATCTCGGAGATGGGCTCTGCGCGGCGGGGGCGGAAGACCTTTCCGGATGGCTGCAATCGCTTGCCAAGGACGGCCTCGCTGCCTCGACTCAGGCGCGCAAATTATCATCACTAAAGCGGTTTTTCCGGTTTCTCTTTGAAGAGGGCGACCGCAAAGATGACCCAACCTCAAAGCTCGATGCGCCCAAAGTCCAGCGCGATGTGCCGGATGTGCTGACGCGTGATGAGGTAGATCAACTTCTGCAAGCTTGCGCGGATGACCCGAGACTGACTTGCTTGCTTGAACTACTTTATGGCGCGGGTTTGCGGGTCACAGAGCTGGTCAGCTTGCGCCTGGGAAGCTTACCCCGCAGACGCCTGGGGCGGTGGGAAACGCGTGAAATGATCGTGCGCGGTAAGGGCGGTAAAGAACGCCTTTGCCCGCTGGGTGCCCCCGCTCTTCTGGCTTTATGCAATTGGCTGGAAATGCGCGATGGCGAAAAGCATGGCACCGGAAGTGGCGATTTTCTGTTTCCGTCGCGCGGCAAGTCGGGTCACCTGACCCGCAGACGCTTGGCGCAGATGCTGGAAACGCTCGCGCTCAAAGCTGGGTTGCGCCCGTCACGGGTTCACCCGCACGCTTTGCGGCACGCTTATGCCACCCATCTGCTGCAGGGCGGGGCTGATTTGCGCAGCGTTCAGACTTTGCTCGGGCACGCCGATATCGCGACCACGCAA
The DNA here is from genome assembly GCA_036339715.1 of Pseudomonadota bacterium. GTDB lineage: Bacteria > Pseudomonadota > Alphaproteobacteria > Caulobacterales > Hyphomonadaceae > Henriciella. The sequence goes on from JAYZAM010000036.1 coordinate 4,029, forward strand.
ATCTATACGCATGTCCTGACCGATGAGTTGGCAGAGCTTCTGGAAACCAGCCATCCGCTGGCTCAATAGCCGGAGTGGCTGCACCGTCAGAGCAGATATGTTACACGGATGAGCGGCGTCAGTATAAAACAGGGGATGTTTTCATGCGGAAAATGACAGTGTCAGGTCTGCTCGGCGTGGCTTTGATTTTGCCAGCTTTGGCCGGTGAGCCAGATGCATTGGAGGTCGCTGATCTGGAGATTGTTGTCGGCACTGAGTGGACCGGCAGCTTGACTTATCTGAACTACCAGGAGCCGTTCATTGATTTTACCATTCCGGCAACGCTGACGGTTACCGCAACCGAGGCTGGTCTTAAACTCGCGTATGCCTATCCGGAAGAACCGCACGCCAATTCAACTGTTCAGGCCGAGATCAGTGCGAACGGGAGAAAGTTGATGGGTGAACCCATCGTCTCGAATACAGAGCTTGAGACCGGTGAGCGCGAAATTCGGACCCGATTTGCGTGCGAGGATATGGGCCGAGCGGCGGTTTGTGAAATGACCTATTCGCTTGCCCCATCGGCGCTTCGGATCACTAAAATGGTGACCTATGATGGCGAAACCGACGCCTTCCGCCGCAATGCGTATGTCTTTACCCGCTAAGCCGCGTCGATCTTGCCATTGCCAGGTCAGGTTTGCCCGCTAGGTTGCGCGACAAATCGGAGAATCTTCTATGAGCCAGAAAGCGCCGCGCCAGTTCTTCAAACCACTTGCTGCGGGGGCACCGGAGCCACTGCGTGAATTGCCGGTCCGGGTCGAGCGAATGATCCAGTTCGTGCCACCCCATCTCGACAAGGTTCGGGCCAAGGTTCCGGGCATGGCGGAGACGTGCGATGTGGTGCTTGGCAATCTTGAGGATGCCATCCCAGCAGATGCCAAAGAAGCCGCACGGGCCGGCGTGATCGAAATGGCCGGCATGCTCGATTGGCAAGCGCGGGGCACGGGTCTGTGGAGCCGGGTCAATTGTCTCAACTCGCCTTGGTTCCTCGACGACGTCACGGAACTTGTGACCAAAGCCGGGACGCAGCTCGACGTGCTGATGATCCCGAAAGTCGAAGGCCCCTGGGATATTCATTATGTCGATCAATTGCTGGCGCAACTTGAAGCAAAAGCCGGACTGAGCCGGCCGATTTTGATCCATGCCATCCTTGAAACAGCTGAAGGCGTGGCGCGGGTCGAAGACATTGCCCTGGCATCGCCGCGCATGCAGGGGATCTCGCTGGGGCCGGCTGACCTTGCCGCCTCCCGGAAAATGAAAACAACTCGGGTCGGCGGCGGGCATCCGTTCTACCGGGTCATCGAGGACCCGAACGATGCCGGGGTACCGCGCGCCAGTGCGCAGCAGGATCCGTGGCATTACACGCTCGGAAAAATGGTCGATGCGTGCGGAATGGCCGGCATCAAACCGTTCTACGGTCCGTTTGGTGATATTGCAGATTTGGAGGCGTGTGAGCAGCAGTTCAGAAATGCGTTCCTCATGGGCTGCGTCGGCACCTGGACGCTTCACCCCAATCAGATCGCCATTGCCAAAAAAGTCTTCTCGCCAGATCCTGACGAAGTCGCGTTTGCTCGCCGTGTGCTTGAAGCCATCCCGGATGGTGCCGGTGTCGCCATGCTCGATGGTAAAATGCAGGATGATGCGACCTGGAAACAGGCAAAGGTCATTGTGGACCTCGCCGATCAGATTGCCGCGAAAGATGGCTGACCAGATCTGAAATTTGGCTAATCAGATCGAGGCAATTTCGTTAATGTCCTGATCACTCTGCGCATGGCATAGTAGCGAAATGCGAGTCGGCTCCCGATATTCTCTTCGACGCTTGGCGCTCTGCGCAGCCATTGCGGCGGCATGCGCGGTGCCTGTGCAAGGCCAGCAGGATGTATCGCGGGCGGAGCTCGAGGCGCTGGAAGCTGAACGCGAGGATATGCTCAAGCAGCTCGCCGCGCTCGAACAGGCGGGGAGCGCGGTGGCGGGCGATCTCGAAACCCTTGAACGCGACCTCATCTCTGCTGCCATGGAAAGCCAGCGACGCGAGGAACAAGCTACATCGGCTGAGCTGAAACTCGTCTCTTTGCGCTCGCGTCTCAGCACGGCGCGGACCAGCCTCGTCGATGGTGAGGCCGCTCTCGAAGATTTGATGGCATCCCTGGCGATTTCTGGTCGCCATCGACCACCGGCTTTGCTGACCCAGCCAAAAGACGCCAATCAGGCGATCCGTGCCGCGATTCTGATGGGCGAAGTGGCACCTCAAGTGAAATCCAAAACTACGTCTTTGACGGCTGAAATCGACGACCTGCGGCGGCTGGAACGCAATGTGCTGCGGGAGCAGAAAGTTCTGGCCGCGGCGGACGCCGCACTTGCAGTCAAACAGGAAGAGATTTTGCAACTGACGGCGGCGAAACGATCCGCGTTCGAAGACGTCACGGCAAACGCCTCAGAACTCCGCCAGCGCGCGGAAAACCTCGGGGAAAAAGCAAGTACAATCCGCGAGCTGATCGTCGCATTGGAAGAATCTGCTCCCGGGGCACCGCGCCTGAAGCCACGCCTGATGGTGGCTGAAACAACACCGAGCCGCCCGACAATCCGCGCCAACCTACCGCGCGCGACTGTTTCTCAGCCACTTGGCGTTTTGGCCGTGCCTGCTTCCGGGCGTGTGGTGCGCGCCTGGGGAGACAAGATGCCAGGCGGTGCGAAGTCGGAAAGTGTGACCTTTGCGACCCGAAGCGGAGCGCAAGTTTCCGCACCGATTAGCGGTACAGTTGAGTTTGCGGGGCCCTTCCGGAGCTACGGACAGCTCCTAATCCTCTCGACAAGCGACGGTTACCATGTTCTTTTATGGGGCATGTCATCGAACTATGTCTCTGTGGGACAGTCGGTGAAGCAAGGTGAGCCGATCGCTCGGATGGCAGACCGAGCGAGTGGAGAGCCGGAATTGTTTATGGAGGTTCGAAAAGGCGGAGAGCCTATGAACCCCGCAAAATGGATGAAACGCGGCTAAGGCCGAGACAGGAGATGCGTCGATGAGAGCTATGCTGACAGGAGCCGCGCTGGGGGTCGTTTTAGGTGCTACAGCAGTGGGTGTGTCAGCGGTCGCTTGGCCCGACTCAGAATATCAGTCGCCGCGTTACGAAGCCGCCTTTGAACAATTATCTTTGTTCACGGAAGTCATGGCGCGCGCCAAAGCTGACTATGTGGAAGAGATTGACGAGGTCGCCGCGCTGGAAGCGGCGATTGACGGCATGCTGGGCTCGCTGGACCCGCATTCGGGGTACATGTCTCCCGAGCAATTTGAAGCGCTTCAGGTTCGCACCGCGGGAGAATATGGCGGCCTCGGCATCGAAGTGACGATGGAAGACGGATTCGTTAAAGTCGTAACGCCAATGGACAACACACCTGCGAGCCGCGCTGGTCTCGAGCCTGGTGATCTTCTGACGCATATCGATAACAAAGCAATTGTCGGCCTCAGCCTCGACGATGCGGTCCGCGATATGCGCGGCGAACCCGGGACAGATATCAAGGTCACGGTCTATCGCGAAGGTCAGGATGCGTTTGATGTGACGCTGACCCGCGAAGTGATTGAACCGCAATATGTCAAATACGAAGATAAAGGCGATGGGATCGCCTACATCCGGATCGCGACGTTCAACAATAAGAAAACCACGACAAAACTGATCGAGGCCTTTGATCAGATTCGTGAAGAGATTGGGCGTCGTCCGAATGGCATCATTCTCGACCTCCGCAATAATGGCGGCGGGTTGCTGGACGAGGCTGTATCGGTCAGCGATCAGTTCCTGTCTGGCGGTGAAGTGGTGTCGACGATTGGTCGTCGACCCGGTGACGTGATGCGCTCGAATGCGCAAACAGGTGAAGTGTTCAAAAACACACCTGTTGTCGTACTGATCAACAATGGATCCGCCTCTGCCTCTGAAATCGTTGCCGGAGCCTTGCAGGACCGCGACCGCGCGACGGTGATTGGTATGACCAGCTTCGGCAAAGGGTCAGTTCAGACTGTTGTGCCGCTCGGCGCTGAGCGCGGTGCGATCCGCTTGACCACGGCGCGTTACTACACCCCTTCAGGACGTTCAATTCAGGCGACGGGCATTGTGCCAGACCTGGAAGTGTCCAATCGCCGGGTCAGCGAGGAAGACCTCGACAAGATCCGCCGATATTCCGAAGCGGATCTTCCGAATGCCCTTGATAATGAAGACGGTACCGCGCGGAATTTGCCCCACATTCCGGACGACATGCCGCCGGAAGGATATGAGGGCGACTATCAGCTTGAAAAAGCGATTGAGTTCCTGAAAGCGGGCGGCGTGGTCGCGAGTACTGATACTCGGGCAGGCTAACCTTCAAAACCTTAACGGCTCAATTTTGCGAATTGACTGATTTGTAATGCGAATCAGGTCGAAATCTTTGGCAAATCACCGCAATCGTTAACGCGGGTTTGCCTCTTCTTAACCATTGGTCGGGCAAACTGAACGCTACTTGACTTAAAGTGTTCTCAGGAGCCTCAATGTCCGTCCGCACAACGCGTGATCCATCTCCATTCCGCAGTGGTCTGGTGCACAGCGCACTAGGAGCATTTTCGCTCACATTCATTCTCGGCTCTGCCGGGACCACCATGCATTGGTTCGGCGATTCATCCGATGCGAGTCCAAATGTTCGCGTGGCATTATTCGACGAGACCCCGACGGATGCGCCGCAGCTTAATCCGCGTCTGCCAGGCTATCAGGAAGCCGTCGGTCTCGCTCAAACCATGCCGAGTGAAATGACTCGTAGTTCCGCGTCTGAGGAGCCAAATCTGGGCGTTGAATATGTCGGGGCACAACGCGTATCAGCCTCGGTGACATCGCCGCCCGCGACGAAGGGTGTGCGCATTAACGGCAAAACGGTTATGCCAGGCCAATCGCTGAGCCAGGTGTCGCAAATGGCCGAAGTTTCTGCGGCCACAGTCTCGACAGACGGCGCGGACCTGCAGACGGATCTTGCCTCCATCTTGCCGGAAAGTGCGCCGCTGGTTCGAAACGCCAGGCCATTTTCGAACCCTGACAATAAGCCGACTGTTTCTATCATTGTCGGCGGGCTTGGGACGAACGCAACGCGGACTCGCGCAGCGATTAACGACCTTCCGCCAGAAGTAACGCTGTCCTTTGCGCCGACGGCGGACAATTTGAGAGGTTGGGTCCGTCAAGCGCGACGGGCGGGTCATGAGGTTCTGATCGAATTGCCGATGGAGCCTTATGATTTTGGACGCCAGCGGCCCCATGCACAAGTGATGCGCGTCGCAAATACGGCCGATGATAACAAACAGCGACTGGCGCGGATGCTTGCAGGCACACCAGGTCTGGTCGGCGTCATGAACTATCAGGGGGCGAAATTTGCCCGCGATGCCGATGCCGTTGACCCGATTATGGCAGAGCTGAGCAGCAAGGGGCTCGCGATGTTTGAAGATGGCAGCCTCGCGCGTTCTGAGTTTTCAAACAGTGCTCAGAAATCGCGTCTCGCCTTCGGTAAGGCGACGTCTGCGATTGATGCCCGCCCAGGTGCCGACGAAATTATGCAACAGTTGATGCTGCTGGAGTCGACGGCGCGAGAAAACGGTTCAGCTTTGGGGACTGGAACCCCGTTTCCGGTGACATTCGACATATTGCAGGAATGGCTTCCGACGCTAGAGGAGAAGGGGATCGTGATCGCCCCTGCATCTCACTATGCCAAGCAGACGCTGCGATCTGGCCAGATTCGACAGGCTAGTTTAGACCCGCAAGGGTGACAGATAAGAAACGAGATCCTGCGCTCTATCGCGCGAATGTTGGCTTGGCTTTATTCTCTAAGGCCGGGCATGTTTTTGTTGGTCGTCGGGTCAATGGGCGCGGCGCATTTCAATGGCAGATGCCACAAGGCGGCGTCGATAAAGGCGAATCTCCCGTCGATGCCGCCTTACGCGAAATGGACGAAGAAATCGGGGTGGCCGCCAAGCTCGTCGATATTCTGGAAGAGACCAGCGATTGGCTCTATTACGATTTTCCCCCGGATTTGTTGCGACGGATGGGAGGTCCCTATCTTGGCCAGCGTCAAAAATGGTTCGCGCTACGGTTCAAAGGCTCAGACAGCGACGTACGCCTGGATAAGCACACGCCAGAGTTTGACGCCTGGCGCTGGGCGCGCCTCGACGAGGTTCCGGGCCTCATCGTTCCATTCAAGCGCCCCGTCTATGAAGACGTTGCGGTCCGCTTTGAGAAATGGACGCAGCCCGTCTAGCGCACCTTTTCAAACACTTTGAACCGCTTATCGTGTCGGCAGAATCAGTCCGGGAGGGACGCGCGCATGAGCAAGACGCTCTTAATGATCCACGGAGTCGGGTGCGGAGGCGAAGTCTGGGATCGCATGAAGCGGGATTTTTCGATGGGTGGATGGACCTGTCAGGCCCCGACCCTGTATCCGGAGTTTAGAACTAAGGATGACCCCCCAGCTGGATTAGCCGATCTCACGCTTGAGGATTATGTTGATCAGGCGCGCGGCTGGGCCGAAGACATCAAATCCAAAGACGGAATTGCCCCGGTTGTGATCGGGCACTCGATGGGCGGTCTGATCGCTCAACATCTGGCGACCTCTGGCGCGGTTCGCGGCGCGATTTTTCTGACGCCGGCTTCGCCCCAAGGGTGCACCGTGACGGACTTACGTGTCGTGCGGACCTTCTGGAATATCATTAAAGTGGGGCAGAAGAAGATTCCCGGTGGGGTGTTCAAAGTTGGCCCAAATGGGTTTCGCTGGGGCGTGCTCAACGCGGTTCCGGAGGACCGGCATGCAGAGATTTATGAAGAAGCCCTGTTTGACAGTGGGCGTGTCTATCATGATCTAGCCAATCCGGGCGAGATTGATGCGGCACACGTGAAAATACCGACGCTCACAATTGGGGCGAAGAAGGACCGCGCGACGGTAATCAAAGCGGTGCGTAAGGTTGGCGACAAATACTCACGCGCCGCGACGCCGGGTGATTATATTGAGTATGGAAGTCACGCCCACTGGATCGTCGATGAACCTGGCACCGAGCAGGTGAGCGGTGATATTCTCGAATGGCTGGACCGGAAGCTCTAGTCCAGCGCGGCGATGTAGGGCAGGCCGCGATACAAGCCAGCATCGTCCATGCCATATCCGACCAGAAAGCGTCCTGGCGCATCAAAGGCGTGAAAGTCGACATTGTCGTCGCCTTCGGGCGCCCATGGTTTGCGGGCCAGGGCACAGGTGACCACCTTACGCGCGCCCTTAGACAAAAGGTGCTGGCGGGCAAAGGCGAGTGTCCGGCCTGTATCGAAGACATCATCGATCAATAGGACGCCGCGATCTTTTACCGGGCGCGAAATATCGGCGCGTACAACCACGCGACCGGAACTTTCTCTCGCATCCCGGTAACTCTCCAGCCACAGCGCATCGAGCATCGGGTGCACATTCAAACGGGCGAGCGCTTTCATCAAATCACTTGTGAACGGGGTCGCCCCGATCAGAATGTTTATAGCGGTCCATTCGCCTTCCAAGCTCGGCGCAAGCCTTGCGGCCAGATCATCAATCCGCGCCATCAAATCGGCTTCGGACAGGACTTTTTCAAATTCAGGATGGCTCATTAACGCTCTGACTCATTCTCAACCAGCGCTGTATCCGCCGGAACGAGCTGCAATTCAAGCTCGAATGACTCAAAAGGTGGGTTCTCAACGCGGGCCGCAAATACTGCCGACGCTTGCTCAGGGATAGAAGAGGGTGAAATCGGCGCAAACGCTTCTGCAACCTGCGCGCCCTGATCATCGAGCAGGATCACCCGAACCATTGGCGCGGACACGGTCCGACCGGCGACATTCTCAACTGCACCGCGAACTTCCAGTATCGGGGTCGTACCATCGAAAAACCGTTCGGCTTCAGATTCCACAAATTCCAGCCCGAACCGGTTCACAGGCATTCCAAGCGCCGCATAGGTACTGGCCGATTCGGGCCAACGATTGACCACTTCGCCGCGAAACAGCACAAGCCCAGTCAGGATGACAAGTAAGGCCGCAACCGTCGCGGTCCAAGCACTTAAAGCGGCAGCTCTGCTTTTGCGGCGGCGGCGCTCGCGTACTTTCAATCGATAAGCCTCGTGCGCGCCGAGGGCTGTACTCCCAGCGCCAGCGCCTTCCGGGCCCACAAACCAGGAATGCCCACAGGCTGCACACTTCACCGTTCGGCCGCTTTCGCCGATCGTGGAGTCTTCAGCGAAGTACTGAGTCTCGCATTCTGGGCAGGTGAGGATCATGACTTGGACATTCGCTCAATTTTTAGGAATAGTCGATATGCCCCATCTGATATTGCTGAAGGATTTACATGGTGCGGTTTCGACCCGATCTCAGCGACGAACCAGCGGTTCGTTTGGATGGCGTAAGCTTGACGTATGAGCGCACGGGTGAAGTGCTGAGCGAGATCGATCTGGTGCTTCGGCAAGGCAGCTTCACTTTTCTGACCGGACCATCCGGCGCCGGTAAATCATCGCTTCTTAAACTTATGTACCTGGCGCATGCGCCAACGCGCGGTGGAATTCGACTCTTCGGTCAGCAGACATATGATCTGAAACGAAAACAACTCGCGGCCATGCGCCGACGGATTGGCGTTGTGTTTCAGGAGTTTCGACTTCTGGATCACCTGACCGCGTTTGAGAATGTCGCTTTGCCGCTGCGCGTCTTGGGACAGAAGCCGGACTCGTATCAGAACGAGGTGATTGATCTTCTACGCTGGGTTGGGCTTGGGGAGCGGGTTGATGCACCGACGCCGTCACTGTCTGGCGGGGAGCAACAACGGGTTGCAATTGCCCGCGCACTGATCAACAAGCCGGATCTTCTTATTGCCGACGAACCGACGGGGAATGTTGATCCTGAAATGGGGCGAAAAATCCTGCGTCTGTTCGCTGAGCTTAATAAACGAGTGGGTACCACCATCCTGATAGCTACGCA
>JAYZAM010000037.1:0-14036 GCA_036339715.1 Pseudomonadota bacterium
CGGGTCGCTTCGAACTGGACACCGCCAAGTATGCGGGGTCCCAGATACTCAGTGAAGAAAGGGAGTAGTTCCATTGATCGTCTCCTCGTGTTTGGACGAGGTCAGATCATCACACTCGGAACAGCGTGGCTCCGCAGGCGCGAAAATGCAGCGTGATTTTCAAAAATGAACGCAGTTTTTCAAGATTGAGAAGCGTCCGACAGCGCTGCGCCACGAAATGCACTCGGAGTGACGCCAATTTCTGTTTTGAAAGCTCGATTGAACGTTGCGAGAGATGCGTAGCCAACGTCCATCGCGATTGTCAAAATGGGCGTCCTTGCCTGATTTGGATCGGCCAGAGCGTCTTTAGCATCTGCGAGCCGGTATTGGTTTAGAAAGGCGGCAAAGTTCCGATACCCGAGACCTTTCTTGATGAGCGCGCGCAATTGGTGTTCGGGGACGTTTAGCTTGGTGGCCAGGTCCCCAATGCCAAGACCTTGTTCGCGGTAAAGCTTGTCGACTGTCATCGCCTGAACTAGCCGGTCATAGGTCGCTGAATCCTTCGGGTCTATTTTAGGTTTAGGCTTGGCCCGCGCCGGCATTGGCTCAAATAGGAGTGCTTCGCGATTAAGGGTCATATAGAGATACGCCCCGAGCAAAACCGGAGGCAAAATAATTGCGGTCCGAATAAGCGACAGCGAGGGTGGATCGCTATTATCGCCGGTGATGGAGGTGTAAAACATCTCTCCGATGACCACCAAAGCGGTCGCGATGCTGACCGCTATGACATACCAAAACCGGGTTTTTCGGCGCGCCTCAATCAAGTCATCTCGCAAGCCAGACAAAGCGACCCAGAGCAGGTGAACCACCATGCCAATAGAGATCATCCGAACCGCAATTTCGAATATGATCGGCAGGTCAAAGCTGCCAAACAGATAACTCACGCGCCCGGGTAAAGCGATGCCGAGATACGCCCCGAGCGTCAGCCAGTGAAAGGTCCGCAAGCGAAAATCGTCCTGGAAAATCGACAGACTGAACCACCAAACGAACACGATGTTCGCCGTATCGATGAGGCGTAGCCCCTCATAGAGTGGTGAAGGTGGCCGGGTCTCAACCGGTGCGGTTGAAAGCAACATGGCGCCGAGCGTAATACCCAATGCAATGATGATCCGCCCCTGCACCAGGTGTCGACCATCGCGGATCGCCAGAATGGCCAAGAGGACCAGCAGGCTAATGGCAGGAAATCTGATGATCGAGTCGATGAACAGCATGCGATTAGCCATGCCCGCATTCGCCCGCGCGTCAAGCACAGCGGATTATCTCTAGCCAAGCCGCGCAGTTCTGCATAACACGGCGGATCAGTTTTCAACCGCATCCATAGAACCAAAACATGCGCCTTTCCCAATACTTCATTCCCGTCTCTAAAGATGTTCCGTCCGACGCGACGATTGCCAGTCACAAATTGATGCTCAGAACCGGTATGGTTCGGCAAAATGGAGCCGGAATTTACTCCTGGTTGCCTTTAGGCTTTCGGGTTCTCAAAAAGATCGAACAGATCGTTCGCGAAGAAATGGATCGTGCCGGCGCGATCGAAATGTTGATGCCGACGCTGCAGCAAGCTGATCTGTGGCGGGAATCCGGGCGCTACGATGACTATGGCGCGGAAATGCTGCGCATCACCGATCGTCACGAGCGGGATATGCTTTACGGGCCCACAAATGAAGAAATGATCACGGATATCTTCCGGTCCTTTGTCAAAAGCTACAAGGCGCTACCGATCAATCTGTATCATCAGCAATGGAAGTTCCGCGATGAGATCCGGCCACGGTTCGGGATTATGCGCGGGCGTGAATTCCTGATGAAAGATGCGTATAGCTTCGATATTTCCGAAGAGGCGGCGCGGATCTCGTACCAGAAAATGTTTGCCGCTTACCTCAATACGTTTGACCGAATGGGCATCACCGCAATCCCAATGCAGGCGGATCCTGGCCCAATCGGGGGCGATCTTAGCCATGAATTCCTGATCCTGGCCGATAGCGGCGAAAGCGAAGTCTATTGCGATCGTTCCGTCCTTGATGTGCCGGCTCCGGGCGCGGATTTCGATTTCAATGATCTCGGAGCGCTCGACGCTGAAATGACCAAACGCACGCAATTCTATGCCGCGACAGACGAAAAGCATGACGAAGCGGCTTTTGCGGCGATCCCGCAGGACCGTCAGGTCAAAGCACGCGGGATTGAAGTCGGGCACATCTTCTATTTCGGAACAAAGTATAGCGAACCGATGAAGGCCGAAGTGCAAACCTCGGATGGTGACCTGGTGACCATTCATGGCGGGTCTTATGGCATTGGGGTTTCGCGCTGCGTGGGGGCGATCATCGAAGCCAGTCATGACGAGAACGGGATTATCTGGCCAGACGAGGTCGCGCCTTTCGGAGCCGGCATCATCTCAATGAAGCCGGATGCCGAGGATGTCGCATCCGTTGCAGATGAGGCCTATGCCAAGCTACGCGCTGCCGGCAAGGACCCGCTCTATGACGAGACGTCAGATCGCGCGGGCCCGAAATTCGCACGAATGGAATTGATCGGATTGCCTTGGCAAATCACGGTCGGACCACGCGGCGTGAAGAGCGGTACAGTCGAACTGAAGCGTCGTGCAACCGGGGAAAAGGAAGACCTCTCTCTGGAATCCGCGATCAATAAAATCTGCGGATAAAGCCAGGCTGGTCTCTTGCGTTCATTATCACCACGAATTCTTCACAATCAGGCAATAACGATCACAGAATGAGCCGAGCTACGCCCTTTGGACATGTCGAACGCACGCTCGCGTGGCGATATTTGCGGGCGACACGTGCGAATGGCGGTGTCTCGGTCGTCTCGATCGTATCGTTTATTGGCATCCTCCTCGCTGTTATGGCGTTGATTGTGATCATGTCCGTGATGAGCGGGTTTCGCGCGACCTTGCTGGACGCGATGCTGGGCGGGCAGGGGCATGTGTTTGTGTTTACGCAAGACGAGCCGCAAGACTCGATCGACGAACTCACATTGAGAATAGAGGCTCTGCCAGAAGTCGACGCGGCAATGCCCATCATCGAACAGCAAGTGCTGGCCACGACAGATCGCCGACAGAGCGGCGCCATTGTCCGTGGTGTCCGGACCGAGGATCTCGATAATTTGCCGTTTCTAGAGGGCGGGGCGGCGGCCGCCCGTGCTTTTGGCTTTGGCGAGGGCAAGAATGGCGGCGACACGATCATGGTCGGTCGGTTCCTTGCGGCAGAACTCGGCTTGTATCCGGGTGATAAGCTTACCCTGATTGCGCCAGATGGCATTCAAGGTCCGTTTGGTGTCACGCCGCGCCGAAAAACCTATACAGTAGGTCGTTTCTTTCAGACGGGCTCGGTCGAGCTGGACCAGCTCTACATTCTGATGCCACTCGAACAGGCTCAGCTCTTTTTCGGACGCAAAGGCGTGTACGATAAGATTGATCTGCGACTGCCAGAGCCCATGAATACCGAACCAGCTGAAGCGGCTGTGCAGCGCGCGATTAATTATCAGTTTCCGACGCAAAGCTGGAAAGTACAGCGAGAAGCCTATTTCAACGCCCTCAATACAGAGCGTTCGATGATGATGATCATTATGCTCATTCTGATCGTGATCACGTCTCTCAATATTATTACCGGGGTGGTGATGCTGGTAAAAAACAAGACCAGCGATATCGCCATTCTGCGCACCGTTGGAACCTCTCGCGGCTCGATCATGCGTATTTTCCTGATGATCGGAGCCTTGCTGGGCTTAACCGGTGCGCTGCTCGGAGCCATTCTAGGCGTGATCATGGTGATGAATATAAACTATGTGATCGACGGGATTGGCCTTGTGATCGGTCGGGAGCTGTTTCCGCCGACCGTCTATGGTCTCGACGGATTGCCGGCGATCCTGAACTGGGGCGAGGTGATCTTTGTGACACTCTGGGCCATGGCGATGTCCATGTTGGTGACGATCTGGCCAGCCTGGGCCGCCGCGCGACTGGATCCCGTCGAAGCGTTGAGGTTCGAATAATGGTGGCGGTCCTCGAGCTTCGTGACATCGTACGGGAATACAAATCCGAAGGCGGCGTTCTGCGAGTCCTGGAAGGGGCAAATCTAACGCTGAACCCTGGCGAACTGGTCGGTCTGATCGGGCCTTCAGGTTCGGGGAAATCTACATTGCTGCACACGGCGGGCCTTCTCGAAAAACCAGAAGGTGGCCAAGTTTTTCTCGAGGGTGAGGATTGCCTGTCACTGAACGATTCTGGTCGAACGCGCCTGCGCCGAGAGAAGCTCGGATTTGTGTACCAGTTCCATCATTTGCTGCCTGAGTTTAACGCACGCGATAATGTCGCTATGCCTCTCATGGTGGGGGGGAGGTCGAAGCGCCAAGCGCGGGAAAAAGCCGATGCTCTTCTTGCCGAGATGGGATTGTCAGAGCGTCTGAAGCATCAGCCCGGTCAGATGTCGGGTGGCGAACAGCAGCGCGTCGCGATTGCGCGTGCTCTAGTCAATGATCCGCGGCTGGTAATTGCCGATGAACCAACCGGAAATCTTGATCCGGCCACCACCGAACGTGTGTTTGAAAGCCTGATCCGTATGGCGCGCAGTGAGGGCGCTGCGGTCTTGGTGGCCACGCATAATATGGCGCTCACGCAACACATGGATCGCGTGTTGACGCTCAGTGGCGGGAAACTCACAGATTTTGTGGGCGTACGCTAAAGTTCTTCTTTTGTTCTTTTGCGTTTCCTGCTACTTGCGCTGTGTGATATAGGCGGCGCGTGAAGGTCCAGTACGGATTTCCAAGAATCGCGCCAAAGCTTGATTGTCGGAAACAATGCCGGGAGCACAAATTGGGTCAATCGCCATTTATCCACCTGGCCGTGCGTACTTCCTTTTCTTTGCTGGAAAGCATGATCACGACCAAAGGGCTGACCAAGTGGTGCCAGGATCAGGGAATGCCCGCCGTTGCTGTGACGGACAGGAATAACCTGTTCGGGGCGTTAGAATTGTCAGAAGCCCTCTCCGGTGCAGGGGTTCAGCCGATTATGGCGGTCTGTTTCGATGTTACGGACGGTGCGCACAGTGAGACGATCACACGGCTATCACTCTACGCTCAAAACGAGCTGGGCTATCAGCGGCTTATGGCGCTCTCATCCTATTCATATCTTGATGCTGAGGATGGCGTGCCGCGCATCCACAAAAAGTATCTCGATGAAAAGACGGATGGCCTGTTGGTCCTGACCGGCGGCGCGCAAGGAGACGTGGCGAGACTGCTGCTCAAGGGCAAACAGGCAGAGGCCAAGGCGGCGCTTCAGGCGCTGTCAGAAAACTTCCCCGGGCGTTGTTATGTTGAGATTACACGCCATGGATCGCTCGAAGAAATTCAATGCGAACCCGGGCTTCTCGCTCTGGCCTATGAGCTGGATCTGCCAATTGTCGCGACCCATGATGCCCGTTTCATGAAGCCCGATGACGCTGAAGCGCATGATGCCATGATGTGCATCGCCAACGGGGCTTATCTCGGACAGGAAGATCGACCACAGGTTCAGCCGCAGCAATATCTCAAAACCGAAGCCGAAATGCGCGAGTTGTTCGCAGATCTACCTGAAGCGATCGAGACAACCGCAGAGATCGCAAAACGATGTGGCATTCGCTCAACGAAGCACGCGCCTATCCTGCCAAATTTCGGGGATGGATCGCGCTCAGAGATTGATGAGCTCAAGCTGCAGGCCAAAGAAGGCTTGGAGGCGCGTCTCGCAGCGGCGCCTAAACTCTACGCCACTCGCGAAACCTATTTTGAGCGCCTGGATTATGAGCTCGGTATCATCGAGAGAATGGGGTTCCCAGGATACTTTTTGATCGTTGCCGACTTCATTAAATGGGCGAAAGAACAGGATATCCCAGTCGGTCCGGGGCGCGGCTCCGGGGCCGGCTCTTTGGTCGCCTGGGTGCTCACGATTACGGATCTTGATCCGTTGCGCTTCGATCTTCTGTTTGAACGCTTCTTGAACCCGGAACGGGTTTCCATGCCCGACTTTGATATCGATTTTTGTCAGGAACGCCGCGGCGAGGTTATTCGCTATGTTCGTGACAAATACGGTGCCGAGTCCGTGGCGATGATCATCACTTTCGGTACGTTGCAGGCGAAGGCGGTCGTGCGTGATGTCGGCCGGGTCATGCAGATGCCTTACGGCCAGGTCGACCGTCTCGCGAAATTGATTCCGTTCAATCCGGCCAAACCGCCAAAGCTCTCCGAAGCGATCGATGATGAGCCGAAGTTTGATGAGGAGGTCAGCCGTGACCCGCGCGTCGGCGAGCTCCTCGATACCGCACTCGCCCTTGAAGGCATGTACCGGAATGCTGGCACGCACGCGGCGGGCGTGGTGATTGGCGATCGGCCGCTGACAGAATTGGTGCCGCTTTATAATGATCCACGGGCGGATCTGCCCGCGACCCAGTTCAATATGAAATGGGCGGAGTCAGCCGGGCTCGTGAAGTTCGACTTTCTGGGATTGAAAACCCTCACGGTGATTGACCGGGCGCTGAAATTTATTCGCCGCGATGGTCAGGATGTCGGCGCCGAATGGTTCAGTCTCGATGATGCCGAGACCTATGAGCTTATGGCATCGGGTCAGACGCTCGGAGTGTTCCAGCTTGAGGGCCAGGGGATGCGCGATACGTTGCGCAAGGTTCGGCCCGGAAATCTGGAAGATGTGATTGCGATTATCTCGCTGTATCGCCCCGGTCCGATGGACAATATCCCGGTCTATGTTGCCGGTAAGGAAGATCCGAATACGATCAAATATCAGCACCCCGATCTCGAACCAATTCTGCAAGCGACATATGGTGTCCCGGTCTATCAAGAGCAGGTTATGCGGATGGCCCAGGAGATCGCCGGCTACTCATTGGGTGAAGCAGACTTGTTGCGCCGTGCCATGGGTAAGAAAAAGCTCGAAGAGATGGTCGCGCAACGCGAGCGCTTTCTAAAAGGGGCGAAAGAGCTGAAGGGCATCGAAGCGCCGCTCGCCAATGACATCTTCGATACGATGGAAAAATTCGCTGGCTACGGGTTTAACAAGTCCCACGCGGCGGCTTATGCGCTCATAGGATATCACACGGCGTATTTGAAACGACATTTCCCTGTCGCTTTCCTGGCCGCATCTATGAGCCTGGATTTGCACAATACAGACAAGCTGGCGGCCTTCTTCCAGGAAGCGCGCCGCCTGAAAATTCCGGTCATCGCGCCAAATGTGAACGTCTCCACGGCCGATTTTGATGTCGATGGAGATTCGATCGTCTACGCGCTTGGCGCATTGAAGGGCGTTGGTCCCGAAGCCATGAAACATCTGGTGCACGAGCGCACGGCGAACGGAGACTATAAATGCCTGCACGATATCGCCGAGCGCGTAGATCCCAAGGACATCAATAAGAAGTGTTTCGAGCAACTGGCGAAAGCCGGGGCGTTTGATGATCTTGAGCCAAACAGAGCGCGGGTTCTGAAGGCTGCGCCGATGCTATCGGCTGCATGTGCTGCGTCGGCTGAAGATCGCGCGGGTGGGCAGGGCGGTTTGTTCGGCGAGGCTGAGCCGGCGATGCGGGCCGATTTGCCTAAAGCTGCTGCATGGAACATGCAGGAAAAGCTCGATATGGAATTCGCAGCCATCGGATTCTATTTCTCCGGCCACCCGCTCGATGACATTATCGACAGTCTCGAGGATGGCCGAATAACCTATGCGATGAACATTGCTGACAGTGCGGTCGACGGACGTCCGATGGAGCTGATCGGCGTGGTCCGTCGCCGCGTCGAGAAGCCGGCACGCAATGGCGGCAAGTTCGCATTCCTGACCTTGTCCGACCCGACAGGCGAAGTGGAGCTTATGGTCATGCCCGAGCTGCTTTCGGAGATGCGTGATCAATTGGAGCCGGGCGCGACCGTGGTAATCCTCACTGAAGTTCGACGGCGTGACGAGGAAATCCGGTTATCGGCGCGGCGGGTTCAACCGATTGAACAGGCCCGGATCGCGAAAAAAGCGCCAGCTTTATCGGTTCGGCTCGAAAAAGGTGCGGATCTGGCCGGTTTGGCGGCGATTACCGCGCGTCTCAAAAGCGCGAATGGTCATGACCGGGGTGAAATTTTCGTACGTCTTCCGATCGATGACGGGCGTGTCGTGACCCTGCGGCTGCCAGACACCTATCCGACTGGGATTGAAGCCCTGCGTGCGTTAAAGACGGCGCCAGGTGTCGCGCGTGTCGACCACGAGGCTGCCTAGTCGGTCCAGATCTGAAAGCGGACTGTTGCACTCGCGCTCTAATCATGTATAGACGCGCGCACAAACCCCGATGCGTGGTCCTTCCGGTGTCGGTCCTCATGTGAGGCCTGATAGGGACCATGCCGGTCAACCGGTAAGGAAAATTAAGATGGCACTGCCCGATTTCACAATGCGTGAACTGCTTGAAGCTGGCGTTCACTTTGGTCACCAAACTCACCGCTGGAACCCCAAGATGAAGCCTTTCATCTATGGCGCGCGTTCTGGCATTCACATTATGGACCTGTCCAAATCAGTGCCATTGCTTCACCAGGCTCTGGTCAAGGTTCGTGACACCGTCTCAAAAGGCGGACGCGTTCTGTTCGTTGGAACCAAGCGCCAGGCTGCTCAGCCGGTTGCAGAAGCGGCTCTGCGCTGCGCTCAGTATTACATGAACCACCGCTGGCTCGGCGGCACGCTGACAAACTGGTCAACGGTCTCTAACTCAATCAAGCGTTTGCGCGAGCTGGAAGAGATTCTCTCCGACAAGGAACAGTCAGGCCTGACCAAGAAAGAGCTGCTGAACCTCGAGCGCGATCGTGAAAAACTGGACAAAGCGCTTGGCGGGATCGCCAATATGGGCGGTTTGCCAGACCTGATCTTCGTTATCGATACGAACAAGGAATCCATCGCGATTAAAGAAGCGCGCAAGCTGGGTATTCCGGTTGTTGCTGTTGTCGACACCAATTGTGACCCAGACGATGCCGACTTTGCTTTCCCAGGCAATGATGATGCGGCCCATGCGATTTCTCTTTACTGCAACTTGATTGCAGATGCTGTGCTGGATGGACTTGCAGAGTCTTCGGCTGGTCTCGGCATCGATCTCGGCGCCGCAGAAGATATTGAAGCCTTGGTTGAAGCAGACGTCGCGGCCGCCGACGCCGCGGAGGCGGAAGCCGAAACAGAAGAAACCGCTGAAGTCTCGGAAGACAAGACTGAAGCTTAACCACCCCTGGGTTTGAACAGAAGGAAGACTGAGATGGCTCAGATTACTGCTGCCCTCGTCAAGGATCTGCGTGACAAGACTGGCGCAGGCATGATGGATGCGAAAAAAGCGTTAGTTGAAAATGACGGCGACGTTGAAGCCGCTGTCGATTGGCTGCGCGCAAAGGGCCTTTCAAAGGCTGCGAAAAAGTCTGGCCGCACCGCGGCAGACGGTCTCGTCGCGGCGGTTGTGTCAGAAGACGGCACCACCGGTTCAGTTGTTGAGCTGAACGCTGAGACAGACTTCGTGGCTCGGAACGAAACATTCCAAGGTGCGCTCTCAGACATTGCGAAACTGGCGCTGACCACCGAAGGCACGACTGAGGCTGTGAAATCAGCAGCTGCGCCCGATGGTGACGGCACAGTTGAGGACATGATCAAGCGTCTCGTCGGCACGATCGGCGAAAACATGACTCTGCGCCGCGCGGCACAGATCAAAGCGGACTCTGTCGCGGCCTACATTCACAGCGCCGAAGCGCCTGGCATGGGCAAGATCGGCGTTCTGGTTGGCCTGAACGGATCTGGTGACCTGGCCGAAGCTGGCAAGAAAGTCGCAATGCACGTTGCGGCGACGTCTCCGGCTTCTGCAACCGTAGCTGATCTTGATCAGGAGTTGGTTGCCCGCGAGAAACAAGTTCTGACCGAGCAAGCCGAACAATCTGGCAAGCCAGCCAACGTCATCGAAAAAATGATCGAGGGCCGGATTAAAAAGTTCTACAAAGAAGTGGTTCTTGTTGAGCAACAATTTGTCATGAACCCGGATCAAACGGTTGCACAGTTCATTGCCGATAGCGGCGCTGAACTCGCGGGCTTTGTGATGTTCAAGCTCGGTGAAGGCATCGAAAAGGCTGAAGACAACTTCGCGGAAGAAGTTGCGTCCATGACCAAAGGCTAAGGCCTTTAAAAAATAAGTGCTTTTAGGTCCCGGCCACCGATGACAGGTGGCCGGGAATCTTTTATGGGCTCTTGAGCAACGGGAGACGCAGAATGCCAGGTGATACCGAGACCCCAAGTGGCCTTGAATATAAGCGTGTGCTCTTAAAGATTTCGGGAGAGGCCCTGATGGGGCCAACGGATTACGGCATCCACATGCCGACGTGCCTTGGATTTGCTGAAGAAATCTCTGCAGCACGCGATCTCGGTGTTGAGATTTGCCTTGTGATTGGCGGCGGAAACATCTTTCGAGGCATGAAGGGTGCTGCACAGGGCATGGAACGCTCGCAAGCCGATTCTATGGGTATGTTGGCGACGATTATGAACGCGCTCGCCATGCAAAGTGCGCTGGAATCCATTGGCGTGCAGACGCGGGTACAGTCTGGGATCCGGATGGATGAAATCTGCGAACCCTTCATTCGTCGCCGGGCAATACGGCACATGGAAAAAGGCCGCGTGGTGATTTTTGCGGCCGGCACCGGAAATCCGTATTTCACGACAGATACAGGTGCCGCATTGCGCGCCGCGGAAATGCATTGCGATGCCATGATGAAGGGTACGCAGGTCGACGGCGTCTATTCTGCCGATCCCAAAACGGATCCAACTGCTGAACGCTATGACCATCTCACCTATCAGGATGTGCTGGCGCGTAATCTGAAAGTGATGGATGCGTCCGCGGTCAGCCTGATGCGTGACACGAACATACCAATTGTGGTTTTCTCCTTGCATAATAAAGGAGCTCTGCAAGATGTGCTGACCGGCAAAGGCCCGAGCACCGTCATCTCCTGATCCTGAGGATAAGAATATGAGTTACGATAAAAAAGACCTCGAACGCCGCATGGACGGCGCAATCAGCTCGCTTCAAACGGAATTGCAGGGGCTGCGCACTGGGCGCGCCTCCGTCAATTTGCTCGATGCTGTGCAGGTGGCTGCCTATGGCTCGACAATGCCGTTAAACCAGGTTGGCTCAGTCTCTGTGATGGATGCCCGTATGATTGCAGTAAACGTCTGGGATAAGGGGCTTGTCGGCGCAACCGATAAAGCGATCCGCGAATCCGGTCTTGGTTTGAATCCAGTCGTGGATGGCCAAACCCTTCGCATTCCGATTCCCCCGTTGAACGAAGAACGGCGGGTCGAGCTAACCAAGGTTGCTGGCAAATACGCAGAATCCGCGCGCGTTGCAGTGCGGAATGTCCGACGCGACGGGATGGATTCGCTCAAGAAAATGGAAAAAGAGGGCGACATCAGTGAAGACGAACAGCGCTCTCTGTCTGATGAAGTGCAAAAGCTGACCGACATCTATGTCGGAAAAGTCGATGATGCGCTGAAGACCAAAGAAGCGGAGATTATGCAGGTTTGACGACCGCGCCCTCAGCCGCCCGAAAAGGGGATGGCGGACCCGACGCCGGCACGTTTCCCGATCACGTTGCGATCATCATGGATGGCAATGGACGGTGGGCGAAGAGCCGAGGTATGCCGCGCGCTATGGGGCATGAACGCGGTGTCGAGGCGCTTCGACGAACGGTTGAAGCGGCGCAGGAAATCGGTCTGAAAACGCTCACGGTCTATTCGTTCTCGACCGAGAATTGGCGACGACCCGTCTCCGAGGTCAATGCTTTGTTTGGACTGCTCAAAGCCTACGTGAAGCGTGACTTGCGCAGGTTGACCGACGAGGGTGTAAAGATCCGTATTCTCGGCACGCGTGAAGGACTGCCACCAGATATTGATGAGCTTGTCAGAACTGCGGAAGCGAAGACTGCCGACAATAACAAGTTCAATCTCTGCATCGCTTTCAATTATGGCGGTCGGGAAGAACTGGTCCGCGCGGCTCGTGCCATAGCGCGAGAAGCGATTGAGACCGGAGCGGGACCGGAGGCGATTGGTGAAGAAGCCTTTGAACGCCATCTGGACACATCTGGTTTGCCGGACCCGGATATTGTCATCCGAACGAGCGGGGAATATCGCCTCAGCAATTTCCTGATCTGGCAGGCGGCTTATGCGGAACTGATTTTCATGGATGTATTGTGGCCTGACTTTGGTCGGTCCCATCTTTTGGAAGCGGTTGAGATTTTCCGGACCCGCGAACGCCGGTTCGGCGGGCTGGCCACCGGGGCTGCCTAAGGCATGACGGTGATAAAGCAGCATGACGGTCAGCCGGGTGACCTGGCGCTTCGTCTTGTCTCGGCAGCGGTGCTTATCCCGTTTGGTTTGTTTGTGGTTTGGCGCGGGGGACCTCTTCTTGCTGCGGCATGCGGGCTGTTCGCGGCGCTTATGGCCTATGAATGGGTTCGGATGACCGCGTCCCCGTCCATGAAAACTTTTGTCACGCTGGCGATCGTCCCATTTGTTCCCTTGGCGTTTGGCGCGTTGCTATGGGCGATCTGGAGCTTGGTTGTTTGCGCGCTGATCGCAAGTATGACGCATCCTGTTGGACGCAAACGCAGCGCAGAAATGTTCGGCCTGCTTTACGTCACCGCGATGCCGTTTGCCCTTTACTTCATGCGTGAGGGCCCGTGGGATGGTGTCGCTCTCTCGCTGATCTTCATGGGAATTGTTTGGGGTTCTGATTCTGCGGCGTATTTTTCTGGACGCGGATTTGGCGGCCCTGCATTGCATCCGGACTCGCCGTCTAAGACCTGGAGTGGGGCCATAGGCGCCGTGGTGTTCAGCGCGTTGTGTGGACTGCTCGCCGCTCGCATCACAGGCGGTAATATGGTGGCATGGTTCGCAATGGGCGCGCAGATATCGGTTGTCGCTCAATTGGGAGATCTTTTCGAGAGTTCCCTAAAGCGACGTTATGGCATCAAAGACTCAAGCGGATTTGTACCGGGGCACGGAGGATTGCTGGATCGTGTTGACGGTTTAGGATTGGTTTGTGTCGTCGCGGGGCTGGGATTTCTCATTGCCCCGTCAGTCATTGGCGTATTAGGGCTAACGCAATGAGCGGAACCCGTACTCTGTCTATCCTCGGCTCCACTGGGTCGATCGGAACCTCCGCGCTATCCGTCGTGTCGCATGCGAATGCGATGGCAACCGAGCCCGTTTTCGAGATTGATACTCTGGCCGCCGGCCGCAACGTTGATTTGCTGATCGAGCAAGCCCTGAAATTCAGGCCCAAGCATGCCGTCATCGCGGATCCTGCGTTGGGCGCGAAATTGGCTGAAGCTCTATCGGGAACAGGCATCTCCGCCGCCAGCGGATCAGATGCTGTCACGGCCGCCGCTGAAAGACCCGTTCACCGCGTTCTGGCCGCGATTGTGGGTATTGATGGGCTGCCGTCCACGCTTGCTGCGGTCGAAGCCGGCAACTCTGTTGCGCTCGCGAATAAAGAGAGCATGGTTTGTGCTGGCGCTTTACTGAAGCGCAAGGCTGCCGAACAGGCGGTCGACATTGTGCCAACTGATTCTGAGCACAATGCCATGTTTCAGGTCATGGAGCGGCGAGAAGACATCGAGCGCCTGATTTTGACCGCTTCAGGTGGCCCTTTTCGGGGGCAGACCCGCGACAGTCTCGCCGACGTGGCGCCCGAAAACGCGCTGGCACATCCCCGCTGGGAAATGGGGCAGAAAATTTCCATCGACAGCGCAACTCTTTTTAACAAGGGGCTTGAACTGATCGAAGCCTCTTATCTCTTTGATGTTCCGGAAGCGCAGATTGACGTGGTGGTCCACCCACAATCGATCATACATTCGGCGGTCGCGTATCGTGACGGATCAGTGCTGGCTCAAATGGGGTCACCCGATATGCAGACGCCTATTGCGCATGCACTGACCTGGCCTGAACGTCGACAGATCACGGATGTGAAGCGTCT
>JAYZAM010000038.1:0-6211 GCA_036339715.1 Pseudomonadota bacterium
GCCTCGAACGCCGGTGGAGTTCCGCCCAGCAAAAACCCGAACATCCGTGACCCGGAAGCGAATACACTGCCCAAGCGCCGTTGTGAGCATCACGTCCTGATCTTCTGAACATATCCGGACGCGCACGATCCCATCGCCTTCGTCCAGCTTCATTGCGATTTTTCCGTTACGATTCACACGGATAAAATCAGACAGCTTGTTGCGTCGCACCGTGCCCGAACGGGTCGCAAACATGACGTCGAGCTGGTTCCGGCTTTCCTCATCATCCGGCAGTGGCATCACGCTTTCTATGCGTTCATCCTTGGATAGCGGGAAAATGTTGACCAGGGCCTTGCCGCGCGACTGAGGACCGCCAATCGGCAGACGCCAGACTTTTTCCTTATAGACCATGCCTTCAGAACTGAAGAAAAGGATCTCGGTATGCGTGTTCGCCATGAACACGCGCGTGACGAAATCTTCGTCCTTCATCGAGATACCGGAGCGCCCCTTCCCGCCGCGGTGCTGGGTTCGGTACGTCGAGAGCGGTGTACGTTTGACGTATCCGCCATGGGTCACCGTGACGACCATGTCTTCGCGTTCGATCAGGTCTTCATCGTCCATGTCCGCGCCGCCGAACGTGAATTCTGAGCGCCGTGGAACCGCGAACTTATCTTTGACCTCGTTCAGCTCGCCGCGGATGATGTCCAGCACCCGTGGGCGCGACCGCAAGATATCAAGATAATCGGCGATCTTTTCGGCGAGGCCTTTGGCTTCATTGCCAATTTCGTCACGACCAAGGCCGGTCAGGCGGGACAATTGCAAAGCGAGGATCGCGCGGGCCTGCTCGTCGGACAGGAAGATCGCATCCTCCCCATCCCAGCGCGTGCGGCGGTCGGCGACAAGATCGAGCAAGGGCCCCATATCCATGATCGGCCAGGCTTTTTCGAGCAAACGATCACGGGCTGTATTGGGGTCTGGTGCATGGCGAATGATCGCGATGATTTCATCAATATTCGCAACAGCCAGGGCAAGTCCGACCAAGACATGGGCACGGTCGCGGGCCTTGTTCAGCTCAAACTTGGTCCGTCGCGCGACAACTTCTTCCCTGAAGCTAATAAAGGCTTGCAGGATCTGGCGAAGATTCAGTTGCTCCGGTCGACCGCCATTCAGGGCCAGGATATTTGCCGGGAAACTTGTGCGCAGCTGCGAATAACGATGCAGCTGGTTCAAGACAACCTCGGCACTCGCGTCTTTCTTGACCTCGATCACGACCCGAATGCCGTGACGATCAGATTCGTCGCGAAGATCCGCAATTCCCTCGATCCGCTTGTCGCGCACCATACCGGCAATTTTTTCAACCAGAGACGCTTTGTTCACCTGATACGGAATCTCCGTAACAATGATCGCCTGGCGACCATTGCGCATTTCCTCGATCTCGGACCGAGCCTGCATGATGACGGACCCACGTCCCTCAAGCAAAGCTTTGCGGGAACCGGTATAGCCGAGGATTAAGCCACCGGTCGGGAAGTCCGGGCCAGGAATGATTTCCAGCAGCTCTTCATCATCAATGACCGGATTATCGATCATCGCGAGCGTCGCATCCACCACTTCACCGAGATTGTGAGGTGGAATATTGGTCGCCATCCCGACGGCGATACCGCCCGCACCATTCACCAGAAGGTTCGGATACTGAGCCGGCAGAACCATGGGCTCCTGCTGAGAGCCATCATAATTGTCCTGAAAATCAACCGTGTCTTTGTCGATATCCGCGAGCAGATATTGAGCGGCTTTTTCCATGCGGGATTCAGTGTAGCGCATCGCCGCTGGCGGATCATTGTCGATCGATCCAAAATTGCCCTGACCATCGACAAGAGGCAGGCTCATCGAGAACGGTTGAGCCATCCGCACCAGCGCATCATAAATCGCGCTATCGCCGTGCGGGTGGAAATTACCCATCACCGCCCCGACAATGTTGGCAGACTTCTGATAGGGCTTGTCCGGCGTATTGCCGTTGACCTGCATCGCGTACAGAATGCGCCGGTGCACAGGCTTCAAACCATCGCGTACATCGGGCAACGCACGGCTGACAATCACGCTCATCGCATAGTCGAGATAAGACCGTTTCAGCTCAGTTTCGATGCTGACGGGATCAATGCCATCTTCGGACGGCATGGGATCCATATCTGGGTCTTCTGGCGGTGTCGTTTCGTCGCTCACGGGGCTTTGCCTCTTGCTGCCAGTCCGGACGCCGAATCGCCCGTCTTTATTGTTGAAAAGACTAGCAGTTTGAGCGCCCGGTTACAAATTTTTGACTGTCGTTTTAGAGTGTATGGAAAGTCCATCCAGGGAGCCCAAAAATGCCAATAAATTCAATGACTCGCAGAGGTGTCTTTCTGGCCGGATCTGCCGGCGCTTTGTTCGCTTGCTCGGCTCGCCCAATGGTAGGCGAAGAATCAAAGGCAAAGAACGGTGAATGGCGGATCGGACCAGCCATGCCAGAGGCGGCACAAGAAATATATCCCGCACTTCATTACAGTAAGATCCACCTTGCGGGTGGCTTCATTTCAGACGGAGAATCGATCACCGGTGCCACGGACCGTCACATTGCCCTCGACCCTAATCTCGATGCGTGGGTAGAGTTCCCGCCACTCCCGGTGGCACGGCATCACCCGAATCTAATCAGCTATGCCGAACACTTGCTGGCTATTGGTGGCTTTCAGGTTCAATCGGCCGACGCAGTCTGGGTTATGCAGCCCGGTGTCTGGAAATTTGATGGTACGCGCTGGCTAGATGCGCCGTCTCTTCCACAGCCAAATGGGGAAAGCGTCACCGGCGTATTCGACGGGGGTCTGCACGTATGTGGCGGTCGCAAACCCACGGGCGAGTCAAATGCAACCTGGAATGATCACACTGACATCGTGGACCATTTTGTCTTGAACGATCTAGAGGGCACTTGGGAACGCGCCGCCCCGCTCCCGACCGCACGCAACAGTGCTGCTGCTGCGGTGATCGGCAGGAAATGGCACGTGGTGGGCGGGCGAACTGTAACTGGCGGAAACACACCTGCGCACGAGGTCTATGATGCCGGTGAAGACCGCTGGCGCACCGCCGCACCTATGCCGCAAGCTCAAGGCGGACTGGCTGCGGCGTCTGTGAATGGCAAACTCTACGCTTTTGGCGGTGAGTTCTTCAATAATGGAGGCGGCGTTTATCCGGAAGCGTGGTCGTATGATCCTCGCAAGGATGCCTGGTCCGCGATTGAGAATATGCCATCGCCCCGCCATGGTCTTGGCGCTGTGACGGTGGGCAATGACATTTATGTCCTCGGGGGCGCGCTGGAAGTCGGTGGGAGCAAGACCTCAAATCTTGTCGAGATTTATACGCCCACCGCTTGAGTATCGTCCTAGAACGGGATCTCGTCGTCAAAGTCCTGACTGAAGTCCTGGGCTGGGCCTTCCATCTGGCGCGGACCACCACCGCCCTGATTGCCATAAGCAACAGAGTCCTGGGCGTAGCCGCCACCACCGCCTGCATTGCGGCTGTCGAGCATGGTCAGTGTGGAATTATATCCACGCAGAACGACTTCCGTTGAATAACGGTCCTGCCCATTCTGATCCTGCCACTTACGAGTTTCCAGCTGACCTTCAAGATACAGCTTCGAACCCTTTTTAACGTAATTCTGCACGACACGGATCAGACCTTCATTGAACACCGAGATCCGATGCCATTCGGTTTTCTCCCGGCGTTCGCCTGTATTCCGGTCTTTCCAATTTTCTGAGGTTGCGAGTGAGAATGAGCAGACCTGCCCGCCATTCTGAAATTGTCTCACTTCTGGGTCCTGTCCGACATTGCCGACAAGAATAACCTTGTTCACTGATCCTGCCATCTTCCGTTCTCCGTTCTTGGCTTCCGACTAAGTCGCAACGCTTTACAGGGACGAATCGCCGCCTGTCGCCTTGCAAGTTCATCTATCCACAAACGATCACGAGGTCAATACAATGTTCTTTTTTTGTTCTTTTCTCTGGAGCGCCTGCGCCCACTGCAAATAAGGCCAGATCAGCAGCTTGATCGGATTGTTGCCCGGCGTGCCATCAAACCCATACTTGCCTTGATAAGGCCCTGGCACGCGATAGGTCCCAAACAGGACATCCCAGAACGCAAAGGTGTTGGCGAAATTGGTGTCATAGGCGGCTTTCTCATCGGCATGATGCCAGTGATGGAAACGTGGCGTCGAGATGACCTTGGTCAGCGGTCCGAGGTGAATGTCGTAGCGCGTATGCACCCAATTATTGTGCAGCAAGCGCAAGGCGGCGATCGCCCCCACGCCCTCAGCGGGAATGTTCATCCAGCTGGCGAGCAGAACATAAGAGATCTGCATCACGACAAGCTCCAACACATGAACACGCGAGCTGGTGGTCCAGTTCAGCGTCTCGTCCGAGTGATGCACCGCATGAATATCCCAGAAGCCGCGCGTATGAAGCAGGCGGTGGTTCCAATAGTCGATAAAATCGATGGCAACGACCCAAGCAAGAATGGTCGCCCACAGCGGCACCCGATCCCAGAATGCGAGCGGCGTCTCTGGCAGATTGAGCGCGCCATATCCTGTTTGCGTGAGCACAACGGCAACCATGAGGAGCGGTGCAATCAGCGGATTCACGATCGACAGGAAAATGTTCGACCTGACACTCGCCACCAAATCTGACGACCAGCGCACAGCATCGCGTCCAGCAATCACGAGCCCAATCGCTGTAAACAGGACGAATGGAACGAGATAGCCTTTCAGAGCCCCAAAGGCCGCTGCCATCAATTCTTGCGTCATACGCGCACGCTCCAAACACCCTTACCCTAGCGGCCGCTCGTCTCTGCTGACATCTACTGTCGGTAGGAATATCGATCCGCGCTCAGGGTTTTATGCCGGAAAAGTGTAAAAATTGATGGAATCTGGTTGGCTCAAACATCCTCATTGTCTGGTATTTGCGACAGAACGATCGCCACCTTGTGTAAAATCCGAAAATGTTCTCATTACGTTCTTGTCGTCAAAACAGAGTCGCGACACACATTCATATCTTGAAAATCATCCCTCGATCAGGTTGCTACGCGAATGTCTTCTCTCGAAAGCCCCTTTATCCGCGTTCGCGGTGCCAAAGAGCACAATCTCAAAAGCGTCGATGTCGATATCCCGCGCAATGAACTGGTCGTGGTCACCGGCCTGTCAGGGTCCGGTAAATCCTCGCTCGCCTTCGATACGATCTATGCTGAAGGCCAGCGACGCTATGTAGAGAGCCTGTCTGCGTATGCCCGTCAGTTCCTGGAGCTGATGCAAAAGCCAGATGTTGAGAGCATCGAAGGCCTATCGCCCGCAATCTCGATCGAGCAGAAGACGACAAGCCGGAATCCCCGCTCGACCGTTGGCACCGTCACCGAGTTCTACGACTATATGCGCCTCCTTTGGGCGCGGGTTGGGATCCCCTACTCGCCCGCGACAGGCCTCCCCATCGAAAGCCAGACGATCAGCCAGATGGTTGACCGGACTATGGCATTACCAGAAGGCACGCGGCTCTATCTTCTCGCTCCGATGATCCGGGGGCGCAAAGGCGAGTATCGCAAAGAGTTTGCGGAATTGCTGAAGAACGGCTTCCAACGCGTCAAAGTCGATGGCGAGTTCTATGATCTCGAAACACCGCCAACGCTGGATAAGAAGTACAAGCATGACATTGATGTGGTCGTCGACCGGATTGTTGTACGCGAAGGCATGGAACAGCGCCTGGCTGAGAGCTTTGAAACCGCCTTGCCCCTCGCGGATGGTATCGCGATTGCCGAATACGCAGATCTCGAAGAGGGCGAAACGACACCGAAGCGGATTACCTACAGCGCCAATTTTGCCTGCCCTGAATCGGGGTTCACAATCCCGGAAATCGAACCACGCCTGTTTTCGTTCAACAACCCGTTTGGCGCGTGTCCGACTTGTGACGGGCTTGGTCAGCAATTGAAGATCGATCCGGGCCTCGTCGTGCCCGACAAGGATCTAGACCTGATGAACGGGGCCATCGCCCCTTGGGCAAAGCAAGCTTCCCCGTATCAAACCCAGACACTTCAGGCCCTGGCAGATCATTACGGCTTCAACCTCAAGACTCCCTGGAACAAGATCTCCGAGAAAGTTCAGGAGGTGATCCTATACGGTACGGGCGAGGAAGAGGTGGAATTCGTCTATGATGACGGCTTGCGCCGCTAC
>JAYZAM010000039.1:0-9352 GCA_036339715.1 Pseudomonadota bacterium
GCCTGATCGCTATGACGAAGATCCACGAAACGATCGCAGAGGTCACCGCACGCATCGAGGCCCGCAGCCAAGAAAGCCGGGCGGCCTATCTCGAAATGATCCGGGGGCGACGACCCTCAGGGTTTGCACGCACGAAGCTAACGGAAGGAAACCTCGCGCATGCGTCAGCGGGCTGCGCGGTTCTGGATAAAACCCAAATTCTTGGAAGCGGTTGGCCAAATATCGGCGTCGTCACGAGCTACAATGATATGCTTTCCGCGCATGCGCCGTTTGAGCACTATCCCGAAATCATTCGCGATGAAGCCCGCAAGAATACGGCGACAGCTCAAGTCGCGGGCGGCGTACCTGCTATGTGTGATGGCGTGACCCAGGGCCAAGAAGGCATGGAGCTGTCCCTCTTTTCGCGCGATGTAATTGCGATGGCGTCAGCGGTCTCGCTCAGCCATGACGCCTATGATGCTGTGCTCAATTTGGGGGTCTGCGATAAGATCATTCCCGGCCTGACAATCGCCGCACTACGGTTCGGCTGGTTGCCTCACATTATGGTTCCCGCGGGGCCAATGCCGTCCGGTCTGCCGAATCCTGAAAAACAACGCATCCGACAGGAATTTGCGCTCGGTAATGTTGGCCGGGATGAGCTTCTGCGTGCAGAAGCTGAGAGCTATCACAGCCAGGGCACGTGTACGTTTTATGGAACGGCGAATTCAAACCAGATGCTCATGGAAGTCATGGGTTTCCATTTGCCTGGGGCAGCGTTCCCAAATCCAGGCACGCCTCTGCGCGAGGCTCTGACCCGCGCGGCCGTGCGTCAAGCGTTGGATAATTCAGTTAAGGGCACATACCGTCCGACCGGTGAGATTGTGGATGCGCGGTCCTTTGTGAATGCATTGGTCGGCTTGATGGCGACCGGTGGCTCCACGAACCATGCTTTGCACATCCCGGCCATGGCGGCTGCAGCAGGCTATGAAGTGACGCTCGAAGACTTTGCTGATGTTAGCGAAGTGGTGCCGTTATTGTGTCGGATCTATCCGAACGGCCCCGCCGATGTGAACCATTTCCACGCCGCAGGCGGAATGGGCTTTGTTGTGGCGCAGCTGTTAAAGGCTGGCTTGATGCACGGAGACGCGATGGGCGCTTTCGGGCCAATGAGTCAGTATTCGCAGGAGCCTTGGCTTGATGGTGACACGCTAAAGTGGCGCGAGGCACCCACTGAGAGCGGAGACCTCGATATTGTGCGGCCCGTCGAAGATCCTTTCTCGGCGACGGGTGGGCTTCAAATGCTCGATGGCCCGCTGGGACGCGGGGTGATCAAGATCTCTGCCGTCAAACCTGAGCGATATGTGACCGAAGCGCCAGCAAGGGTATTTGAGAGCCAGGAAGCCGTGAAGGCCGCTTTCTCTGCAGGTGAACTTGATCGTGATGTCGTCATTGTGGTTCGCTTTCAGGGGCCGGCAGCCAATGGAATGCCAGAGCTGCATGGCCTCTCAGGTGCGATCGGCGCGCTACACGCTAAGGGCCACAAAGTCGCGCTTGTGACAGATGGCCGTATGTCAGGGGCTTCAGGGAAATTCCCGGCTGCCATCCATGTCGGGCCTGAAGCTAGCCGTGGGGGACCGCTCGCTCGCGTACAAGACGGAGACATAATTCGTCTGGACGCCGTCGCAGGTCGTTTGGATGTCCAAGTCGATCCGCGAGAATTCGAGGGGCGAAATCCAGTGCCGTTCCGACCGAACAATTCGTCTATGGGATTGGGACGAGAGATGTTTGGTGGGTTTCGAGCGGCGGTCAGTAATTCAGAGCAAGGCGGAAGCGTCTTTTCTATGTTGGGGGGAACATGATGCCAGATACTGTACTTGTGGGGGATATCGGCGGGACCAATGTTCGATTTGGTCGCGCACGCCTTGGCTTTGCCGGGCATCCGGAAGTCGAAGACATCGCTGTAATGCCGGGGGATCACTTCGGATGTTTCGACGAGGCTTTGCGGGTCTATCTGGGCCAACTTGGAAACAATCGTCCGGAACAGGCCTTGTTTGCGTTTGCCGGTCCAGTTCGCGATGGCATTGTTCGACTGACCAATCGGGATTGGACGGTCAATAGCCGGGATCTGGCGCGCAAGACCGGCCTACGCCGGATCCGCCTCGTGAATGATTACGCGGCTATGGCGCGATCCATTCCTGAGCTCGGCGATGACAGCTTCCGGGTCCTGAACGAAGGACGGACGCCTGATGAGCGCTCACCAATTTTGGTCGCAGGGCCTGGCACAGGGCTCGGCATGGCGACCTTGCTGCCCGAAGGAGAGCGCGGCTGGCGTGTGATGACCGGGGAAGGGGGGCATGCCGCGTTCGCGCCGCGCTCCGAGCGCGAATGGGAGCTTACAAAACGGCTTCAGGATCGACATGGATATGTGTCGAAAGAATTGGTTCTGTCTGGCTCGGGTCTAGACGCAGTTCACGAGGCGCTTTGCGAAATTGATGGCGTAGAGTGGGTTAAGACAACCCCGGCGGAGATTATGCGACGCGCCCAGGTGGGAGATCGCATCTCTAAAGATATTTGTGAGATCCGTGCCGGTGCCACGCTCGACGCGCTCGGCGATGCTGCACTGATCAATGGCACCCGGGGCGGGGTTGTGATTACCGGGGGCGTAGCTGAGCGTCTGGTGAGCTGGTTGGCCACACCAACAGCCCTTTCACGTTTTTTCGAACGCGGACCTATGAGCCATTACATGGAGCCTATTCCAATCCGCTTGTTGATGCAGGGCGAGGCTGCGCTTATCGGTGCAGCAGCACTGCACTTTGATGAGGATCAGGAACTATGATCAATCTCGCCACTTTCAGGGAAGCTCTGCATGGGGCACCTATCGTGCCGGTCTTAACGGTCACCGCGGTTGAACATGCTGCCCCTTTGGCCTCAGCGCTCGTGTCGGGAGGTTTGCGCAGCGCGGAAGTGACACTTCGCACACCAGTTGCGCTTGAGGTAATTTCTGAGATGAAAGACGCCGAACCCGACCTAGTGGTCGGCGCGGGGACAATTTGCTCAGAGGGTGATGTAGATGCAGCCCTAAAAGCCGGCGCAGACTTTCTTGTCTCTCCAGGTGCAGCACCCGAGCTGCTCAAGGCACTGGCTTACCATGATGGCGTCATCTTGCCGGGTGTTTCGACGGCGAGTGAGGCCATGACGCGTTTTGAAGAGGGCTACGGGGTGTTGAAATTCTTCCCCGCCGAAGCCTCAGGCGGAGCGAATTTCCTGAAATCACTTGCTGGGCCGTTGCCTCATATTGATTTCATGCCGACGGGGGGAGTGAAACGTCACAATGCAATGGATTATCTCAGCTTGCCGAATGTGATCGCGGCCGGCGGTACCTGGATCGCGTCGCCTGCCGAAATGGAAGCTGGTGATTGGGCTGGAATCGAGGCCAAAGTTCGCGAAGCAGCAGCATTGGGCAAAGGCACTTAAAATGAACAGACGAGCGGCAGGGTTGCGCGGACGGTGTGCGAAAATCGTGGCGACGCTCGGACCCGGAAGTTCTGCACCCGGCACGATCCGTTTGCTTGCGGAAGCCGGCGTCGATGTTTTTCGATTGAACTTCAGTCACGGTGAGCAGGAAAAACACAAAAAGACGTGTGAAGCGATCCGCATGACGGAGGACTTGCTCGGGCGACCGATTGCCGTCCTGGCGGATCTTCAGGGACCCAAGATCCGTGTTGGCAAATTTCCGGATGGCGCGTTGAAGCTCGACATGCGCGGCGAGTATGACCTCGTTGTGGGAGCTGAGACCGATCAGCCGAATACAATCCCCGTGCCACGCGCAGAAATTCTTTCGGTTCTGGAAGTCGGTGACATCATACTCGCCGATGACGGCCTACTGATTTTTACCGTCATTGAGGCGGGTGAACGTCCGCGCGTTCGGTCTGAATTGCCGGGCACACTCAAGGATCGCAAGGGGTTCACGGTTCGAGGTAAAGCTTTGCCGGTGCCCGCGCTTTCAGAAAAAGATCGCAGTGATCTCGCCTTCGCGCTGGAAATGGGAGTCGACATCATTGCGCTCTCGTTTGTGCAAACAGTCGCTGACATTGAAGAAGCCCGCGAGCTGATCGGTGACAAGGCAATGATCGTAGCCAAGCTCGAAAAGCCAGCGGCGATCGACAATCTCGAGGCGATCATTGACGCCACAGACTCGGTGATGATTGCCCGAGGAGATTTAGGGGTTGAATTTCCACCTGAAGAAGTTCCCTTGATCCAGCGTCGTATTGTGCGGGTTGCGCGCAACGCCGCTAAGCCCGTGATCGTAGCGACTCAAATGTTGGAAAGCATGGTCGAAAACGCCGCCCCGACCCGCGCCGAGGCGAGTGATGTTGCGACGGCGGTTTATCAAGGCGTCGATGCCGTTATGTTGTCTGCCGAAACTGCGGTTGGGCGTCACCCCGCAACAGCGGTGGCGATTATGAACCGGATTATCCGTGCCGTCGAAAAGGCAGATGATTATCGCCAGGCGCTTGTGCAGTATGATGGTGGCGGTGCGTGCAATGATGATGTCGACACAACCGCGGCGGCCGTCATGGAGCTGGCTGAGCGCAATAACAGTCCACTGGCGCTTCGCACCGGTGATATTTTCCGGCTCGCGCAATTTTCGCGTGTCCGCGGGCGGCAACCAATCTTATACGGTTCGCTGGACGAAAAACGTCTCCGTCAGGCGCAATTGCTGTGGGGCGTTGACGCTGCCGAGATGGCCCCAGGAGATGATTGGGCCCGTCGGTTGATGGCAACGGCGGCGTTGGAAGGCCCGGTCACTTATGCCATGTGGTGCGGTGCCGAAGGACGTTGGGCCTGGGAAATGGGTGTAGAAGGCTGACCTTTAGCATTGCTTCACCCTGCTGTGACGCGATTGCCCCCTTTATTCTCTTGCGCCGAATCCCCATAACCAGCGCTTAAAGAGGTTTTGCCCCGATTTAGGGTGATGGAGACGAACATGGCGGATACCGCGAGCAATACACGTCATACGGAAATTCTGATCATAGGATCAGGTCCAGCGGGATGGACAGCCGCTGTCTACGCCGCGCGCGCGATGCGCGACACCCTGGTCGTTGCAGGTTCTCAGCCCGGTGGTCAGCTAACGATCACAACGGAAGTCGAGAACTATCCTGGTTTCGCTGAAATCCAGGGCCCTGAGCTTATGGAAAAAATGAAAGAGCATGCGCTGAAAATGGGCGCGAAGCTCGCCGAAGATCATATTACATCAGTTGATTTTGACTCCCGACCTTTCACAGCGATCGGCGACAGTGGGACGGTCTACACAGCCGATTCGATCGTGATTTCAACTGGCGCGCAGGCCAAATGGCTCGGACTGCCGAGTGAAAGCAAATTCCAGGGCTTTGGGGTGTCGGCGTGTGCCACGTGCGATGGATTCTTCTATCGCCAGAAAGATGTGGTTGTTGTCGGCGGCGGTAACACGGCGGTTGAAGAGGCGCTATTTCTCACCAATTTCGCGTCCAAAGTCATTCTCGTGCATCGCCGCGATTCATTGCGTGCCGAAAAAATCTTGCAGCACCGATTGCTCAACCATCCCAAGATCGAAGTCCGTTGGAATACAACACTTGAAGAAGTCCTGGGTGACGAGAACCCGTTAGGGGTCACGGCAGCGCGTTTGAAGAATGTTGAGACCGGGGAAGTTGAAGATGTACCGGTTCATGGTGTCTTCATTGCGATTGGGCACGCTCCTGCGACAGAATTGTTCGTTGGAAAGCTGGATATGCATGACAATGGATACCTGATCACAGCGCCGGATTCGACGGCCACCAATATCCCGGGTGTCTTTGCAGCCGGTGACGTTACCGACGAGACCTATCGCCAGGCGGTTACAGCTGCGGGCATGGGCTGCATGGCGGCCCTGGAAGCAGAGAAATTTCGCGAAGAGAGTAAAGCGCTAGAGGCCGTGGCGGCCGAGTAGCTCTATAGCATCTTGGCGGCGATTTTCTGAGCGGTCCTCGGATGCTCTGTTTCGAGAACACTCTGCAAGATGGCAGCGCGCTCCTGCATAATCTGTTCGA
Organism: Pseudomonadota bacterium; assembly: GCA_036339715.1. Taxonomy (GTDB): domain Bacteria; phylum Pseudomonadota; class Alphaproteobacteria; order Caulobacterales; family Hyphomonadaceae; genus Henriciella. The sequence continues at coordinate 6,045 of JAYZAM010000039.1, forward strand.
GCGACGTTTCTGTTGTAGACCGGCGTGCAGAATTCAGAGCCTCAGATATTTCGTTCTGGTACTTTTTCGAGTTCAGCGCGGCCAGCGCGCGTGCATATTGCCAATGCACCGATGCATCCTGTGGCGCGTACGCGATCGCATCCTGATAGTGGCGCCGGCTTTTTTTGACGGACGCGCCCATTATTGAAGCGCCGATCGTGCCGCCGCGCCGGCGCACTTCGAGGTGCCAGACGGCCAAAAAGCCATGAGCGTAAGCATTGTCGGGATCGTCTCTCAAAACACTTTCGGCCAGCGCTTTTGTTTCTTCGCCATAGCCCGAACGACGTATGTCCCGAACCGACAAGGTTCGAGATTTCAATGATAAGGCGATTGCGAGTTGTAAGCGCCCTTCCAGATGGCTTGAATCCAGCTCCAGCGCCTTTCGGGCGAGGTGTTCAGCCTGATCGAGCAAGGCTTGGGGTGGTTTATAATCTGGTGAACTGATCGCATCCGCTAGAGTGCTACGGGCGGTAAAGGCCAGTCTGTCTGCTGTCGGTTCAGCTTGAGCGAGCTCTGCAGCGTCGGCGTAGCGCCCTTCGGTAAATGCGATCTGATAGGCATTGTCCTCTGCAAGAGCCGTAGGAGAGGCCATGAGGATAATCGCTATGAGGCAACGCATAAGCGTTACAATACCTCAATCAGTGGTTCGTCCCAATCACAAAATCGCGTGTAACGCGAATTAGATTAGTATGAGATTTCTAGACATCTCGGCTATCTGCTTCCTCAATGAGGAAAAGCAACGGGCTTTTCCGCTTGAAAACGACGGAGCCAAGTGATGGCGAAGAAAGACAAAAAAGAGAAAAAGGCCAAAAAAGCTGCCAAGAAGGTTCGCAACCAAATGGTTGGAGCTGCGCTTGAAGCAAAAGGCTTTGATGTAGCACACAAGATCTGGCTGGCTGGCGTTGGCGCATATGGCAAAGCCTATGATGTCGCCTCAGAAGGCGTTGGAAAAGTAAGCGGCCAAGGCGAAGTCTTGTTCGAAGACCTTGTTGCTCGTGGCGAAGAGATCGAGAACGACGTCCGTGCGCGTTTACAATCAAACACTGCAATTGCTAAAATGACCGAGCAAATGAACCGTGTGGCTGAAGAAGCCGTCAAAGTTCGCGGTCGTGTTGCAGAGGCCACTAGCCCGGCGACTGAAGCGGTCTCCAAGTTTCAGGCTGAACAGAGAGAACGCCTCGAAGCTCGTATGGAACGCATGCGTGAAGCTCTTGGTCTCAAAAAGTTCTCCCTGAAAGCCAAGAAAGCGGAAAAACTGCACACTAAACTCGACGAGCTTGAAGAACAGGTTGCTGAACTCAAGGCGGATTCAGACGGCGCTGATGACAAGGTCAGAGCTCGTGTTGAGCGCCTAAGCGAAGAGATCGCAGCTGTTGGTGGTTCCAAGAAAGCCAAGAAAACCAAGAAAAAGGTGAAAGCAGCCCCGAAAGCGAAAGTTTCCGCAAAACCTGCGCAGAAAACGGATGAGAACGGCCGTTTGTCAAAGCCGATCGGTCAGCCTGATGATCTTAAACTGATCAAAGGCGTCGGTGCCGTGCTCGAGCGTCGTCTGAACGAAGCTGGAATCTTCCACTTCTGGCAGATCGCTGATCTTCGCAAAGCACAGATGGATGCGCTTGAAGCAATCCTGCGCTTTCCGGGACGCATGACCCGTGACAATTGGAAGGCTCAGGCGCGCGCGCTTGCCAAGACCGTCACTGGCTAGACTCTTACAGTTTGGCCATGCTGAGCCCACTGACTTTTCAAAACGTCTTGCGTTCGGTATAGTCAAATTCTAGTAGAGTATTGCGTAGAGTGTTGAGGGGAGGTCTTTTTGGCCTCCCTTTTTCGTTGTGTGGGGGCCGAAACACCTTGTTATTTCGGCGATTTTAATTGCTGTTTTGCGGGGCGCTGATGATTTCAACCGTCGCATGTTCGATGGCGAAATGATCCTTGAGTCGTGCTTTGATCGATTGTCTGAGCGATTCGACGCAAGCGCCGGACTTAGCCTCAACGTCCAATGTGATCAGGGTTTTCCGCTCGTTTAACGCCCAGGCGTGAATATGATCGACGCTCTCGGCATTTTCGATATGGGCTTCCAGGTCCTGCTTAATTTCAGAGATTGTAATCCCCGGTGGCACGCCTTCGATCAAAATATGTGCGGTACGCCGAACCACACCAATCCCTCCGACGAGAATTATTATCGCGACTAAGACGGAAAGGATGGGATCGATCGGCGTCCAACCGGTGAAAATGATTACCAAAGCTGCAGAGATCGCGGCAACGGATCCAAGAAGGTCGCCGGCGACATGCCAAAGCGCCGCGCGCATGTTTAGATCATCCTGATCCCCGCCGTGAAGGATGAAGAATGCGAAGATGTTGACTGCCAGTCCAAGCGCGGCGACGACGAGAAGCAGCGTGCCCATAATCGGCTGCGGTTCGGCCAGTCGTTGAATGGCCTCAAAGCAAATCCAAGCCGCGAGCACGATCAGGGTCAGACCATTCACAAAGGCAGCCAGCACTTTGAAACGGGCCCAGCCAAAGGACCGAGACGGATCTGCGGGTCGTTCAGCGAGCTTAAATCCAAGCCAGGCCAGCGCCAGAGACCCCGCATCGGTCAGCATGTGCGCCGCATCGGCGAGAAGAGCAAGCGATCCGGAAATCACCCCGCCAATCACTTCCGCGAACATGAACCCAAAGGTTAGGACGGCAGCGATTGCGACGCGTCGACGTGAGTCGCTGCTCCCGACAGATGGCTCATGATTGTGGCCATGAGCATGTGAGTGAGAATGGCTATGGTCGTGCATGGGTCGAGCCTATGCCGAGCGCTCCGCCATTGCAAATAAATGTAGTAAATACAAAGTTATGCCGGGTGTTATAACATTTCCAGTGCAGGTCGGGCGCGTTGCAAAAGAGCCTGGCGCCCGCCCGCTTAGATCGCGTTAGGTTGATCCGCGTGCCCGTTTCCTTGCTCAAGTTCCGCCGAATCTTCTTCATCCGCCATTGCGCGAACCAGAGAAACCAGAACGGTTTTCAACCGCTCATCATTGATCCTTGCGAAACTCCTTACGAATTCCATCAGAAGGCGGGATGACCCCAACTCCTCGAAGTCTTCACTCGATGCATCCGATTTTACGGGATCGAAAAACCAACCTGGAGAAACTTCCAGACGGGTCGCGATTAGATACAGGCGTCCTGCACTGACGCGGTTGGCACCGGTCTCATACTTTTGAATTTGCTGATAGGAAATACCGAGCGACTCACCCAACTGATCCTGTGTTAAGCCCATC
>JAYZAM010000040.1:0-6469 GCA_036339715.1 Pseudomonadota bacterium
TCAGAGTTTTTAAAGAACAGTTGGTCGTCATTTAGCTTTTTCATGACTAACATATGCGCCTGTACGCTGACATTCAAAGCCGTGCAGCTCTCAACACAAGCGTCGCAGGCATGGGCGCAATGGGCTTCGATGAAGTCATCAAACAGCGCTATCCAGAGCTGGAAGCGATCACTCCTGTCCACCATGCCGGCAACTCGTCTGGCATCGTGGATGGCGCATCCGCTGTGCTGTTTGGATCGAAAGAGATGGGCGAAAAGCTCGGCCTCAAGCCGCGCGCGCGTGTGAAGCAAATGGCCTCAATCGGCTCTGAGCCTGGCATCATGCTGACCGGACCAACCGATGTCACCCTGAAAGCACTGAAGAAAGCCGGAATGGATGTCAGCGACATCGATCTTTACGAGCTGAACGAGGCGTTTGCCTCCGTTCCAATGCTGATGATGCACCTGCTCGGCATTGATCATGAAAAGATGAATGTGAACGGCGGCGCGATCGCAATGGGGCACCCGCTTGGTGCTACCGGTGGCATGCTGCTTGGCACGATGGTCGACGAGCTGGAGCGAGCCGATAAGGAAACCGCGCTTGTAACGCTTTGTGTCGGTGCCGGCATGGGTACGGCGACGATTATCGAACGCGTCTAATCACCATGGCCCAGTCCATCCACCCAGCTGGAATTGCGATTGGATTGTCTGTCGGCGTCGCGATTGGCGTCGCCACGGACAATCTTGGCGCAGGCATCGGCGCGGGCGTCGCGCTCGGCGTGGGGATTGGATTGGCGATGGCTGCTCAATCAAACAAAAATTCGGGTGATGATGACACCCAAGAGTCTCAGGAAAAAGACAAATGAACCTCGAAACATTCTCTTTCGATATTGATGGTGACGGCATCGCGCACGCGGTGTTTGATGTACCAGGCCGAAGCATGAACACGCTGACTGGCAAAGCGATCGCGGACATTATTGCGATCACCAAGGAAGTCGCTGAAAACGATAAAATTACGGGACTCGTGATCTCGTCAGGTAAAGCCTCCGGCTTCTGTGCCGGGGCGGACCTCGGTGAAATGAATGAAAGCGCAGGCGGTGGCGGAAAGCCGGAATCAGAAATGTCCGAAGCCGAGCTTAAAGCCAAGCAGTTCGAGCGCGGTTTCTCGCTCAACAAAACGCTTCGCGAGCTTGAAACCTGCGGCAAACCAATCGCGGTTGCGCTTGACGGTCTTGCCCTTGGCGGTGGTCTCGAAGTTGCGCTGGCGGGTCACTACCGGGTCGCCGCAAACGACAATCCAAAGATCCAGTTCGGTCTGCCAGAAGCCAAGATCGGTCTTCTCCCCGGGGCCGGTGGAACGCAGCGTCTGCCACGCCTGATTGGTGTTCAGGAAGCCCTGCCGCTGATTCTTCAGGGCAAGAGCTTTAACGCTGAAAAAGCCCACAAAATGGGCGTCGTGAACGAGTTGGCGCCAAAAGCCGACACAGTCGCCAAGTGTAAAGAATGGATCAAGGCCAATCCTGACGCGAAAGCGCCATGGGATGAAAAAGGCTTCAAAATGCCAGGGGGAGTCGTGCACCGTTCGCCAGGCGCGGGCCAGGTTGCGACCATGTCCAACGCGATGCTCGCGGCCAACACATATGGCAACTATCCAGCTCAGAAAAACATCCTGTCTTGCGTCTATGAAGGCACGCAGGTGCCGATCGATGCGGGCCTTCGGATCGAAACGCGCTACTTCATCAACACGCAGCAGCGTCCGGAAGCGAAAGCGATGATCCGGTCGCTCTTCCTGTCCATGCAAGAGCTGTCCAAGGGCGGCAACCGTCCAGCCGGATATGAGAAAGCTGAGTTCAAAAAGATCGCCGTTATCGGCGCCGGTCTGATGGGCGCAGGCATTGCCTATGTTCAGGCCAAAGCCGGTATCCCAACTGTGCTTGTCGATGTCTCCAAAGAGAACGCTGAAAAGGGCAAAGACTATTCTCGCCGTCTCGTCGAGAAGGACCTGTCACGCGGCAAGACCACGCAAGAGAAGGGCGATAAACTCCTCGACCTGATCACCACGACTGACAATTATGATGATGTCAAAGGCGCTGACCTTGTGGTTGAGGCGGTGTTCGAGAACCCGGAACTGAAAGCCAAGATCACCAAGATGGCTGAGGACGTCATAAGCGCTGACGCGATCTTCGGATCGAACACGTCGACACTGCCGATCACGGGTCTCGCAGAAGCCTCAGAGCGCCCTGAGAACTTTATCGGTATCCACTTCTTCTCCCCTGTGGAGCGGATGGGTCTGGTTGAGATTATCACCGGCGAGAAGACCAGCGAAGAGACGCTTGCCAAGTCGATCGACTATGTTCTGGCGATCCGTAAAACGCCGATCGTTGTCAATGACAGCCGCGGTTTTTACACCTCGCGCTGCTTCGGCACTTACACCCAGGAAGGCATGGCGATGCTGGCAGAAGGTATCAAGCCTGCCATTATCGAGAATGTCGGGCGTCAGTCCGGAATGCCAATGGGCGCGCTGGAAGTGTCTGACTCTGTCGGCCTCGACACAGCACTGAAAGTCGGTCGTCAGATGGCGCAGGCCGCAGGCGTCGATTATGACTCTAACGAGCTCGGTCAGATGATGGCTTGGCTGGTCGAAGATCAAGGCCGTGTAGGTCGCAAGGCCGGCAAGGGGTTCTACGACTATAATGAGAAGGGCAAGCCATCGCGCCTCTGGCCGGGTCTCAACACGCGCATTGATGTGACCGTAGATGAGTGCCCGCCGGAGCTGAAACAGCACCTGACAAACCGCTTCCTGGTGCGCCAGGCGGTGGAAGTGGCACGCTGTTTTGAGGAAGGCGTGATCACCGATGCGCGCGATGCGGATATTGGCTCAATTCTCGCCTGGGGCTTTGCGCCATATACAGGCGGCTGTGCCTCTTACATGGACCTGATCTGGGGTATCCCAGAGTTTGTGGCTGAAGCGGACGCGCTGGCTGAAAAGTATGGCGATCGGTTCAAGGAGCCACAGCTCCTGCGCGATATGGCGGCGAATGGCGAGACCTTCTACTCGCGCTTCCCACCCGGCGGCGTAAAGCAAAAAGCTGCGGCCTAAACCGCAGCTTTCAGAATAAAAAGAAAGGCCGGAGAGCGATGCTCCGGCTTTTTTATTAGGCGCCGTCTTCGACGATCGGCGTGAGAAGGATCTCCACACGTCGATTGGCGGCGCGGCCTGCTTGCGTGGAATTGTCAGCAATCGGCTGGGTTTCACCCATACCAAAAGAGTTGAGGCGAACCGCTTGTACGCCGCTGTTCATCAAATAAGACGATACCGAATTGGCGCGGCGCTCCGAGAGGGCCTGATTATAAGTATCATCACCGTCCGAGCTTGCGTGGCCGACCACATCGATCGCTGTTTTGGGGTACTCCATCAGGGTTGTGCTGACTTGATCGAGCGGACCGTAAAAATCGCCCTTGATCGCGGCACTATTGACGTCAAACGTAATTCCAGACGGCATATTCAGCGCAATCTGGTCGCCGACACGCTGGACTTCGATGCCCGTGCCTTCCGTTTGGCGGCGTAGCGCTTCTTCCTGTCGGTCCATATAGACGCCGACAGCAGCACCCGCCAGGCCGCCAACAACCGCGCCGATTGCAGCGTTACGTTTATCATCGCCGCCCGCCATCATTCCGACGCCAGCGCCAATGATGGCGCCGCCAGCCGTGGTGCCAAGTGTTCGGTCAGAGACATTAGCGCAGCCCGCCAGCATCGCTGCGGCTGCAAAGACTATAAGAGTGGATTTCATAAGGAACCTCCCCGGGTTTCGCATTGAACAGGCCATCGCGCTTAGCAAGTTCCAAGTGAATTTTTTGCAACGAGAACGACCCGGCACGCGTACCAAGTATATTCCCTTATAAAAATCAAACCGCCGCCTGATTACCTTGAGTATAGAAACAGGAGGATGGTTCATGACAGTGTTATGTGTACTGGGCGGCTCGGCTGAAAAAGCAACACCGCAAATTGAAACAGCGATTTCTTTGAGTAAGCGCCTCGGGCGTCCACTCACAGGATTGGTTGCCTTCCCGGATCCCGCCAATGCCGCAATGTATTATGTCTCTGGCGAGACGGTGATGGCGGGCGCGTCGACTATGAGCGCCGTGAAAGAGGCGCAGGACGAAGCGCGCAAGGATCTGGAGACCGCCTTTGACGGCGTCGCATCTGCCGCCGGCAGCTGGTTGAACGCAGAGATTGTGCAGGAAACCGGGCACGTTCAATCCACCACGGCCGCTTATGCGATCTTGTCGGATGCCAATGTCTTCCCGCGCGAAGCTTCATTAACGAGCCATTCGCTCAATGCGACATTCGAATATGTTTTGATGGATGAGCGCTTGCCTGTGGTCCTCGCGTCGACCACCGGCGCGATTGAAGGGCCTGCATTGATCGCCTGGGATGGCAGCCCGCGCGCGATGCGGGCGGTGCGCGCCCATTTGCCCCTGATCCAATCTCTTGGCCATGCGGTCATCGCCCACAATCCGGATAAGGATCGCGAGGTCGCCGGAACTGCCGAAATTGCATCCGCTGAGGCGCTCGCTGATTGGCTCCGCGCTGAGCGGGTTGAAGCAAAGGTCGAGCTGTTCTCCGGCAAAGTGTCTGCGGGGCTTCTTGAACTTGCAAAGACACACAAGGCTGGATTGATCGTGATGGGTGCCTATGGCCACAGGCGCATAGGACAGATGCTGTTCGGTGGGACCAGCCGCGCTTTGTTACGTGCTGAGGGCGGTCCAGCCCTGGCCATGGCGCACTGATTAGGGAGAGAAGCTAATGCCATTGAAAAGAATTGTTTTGAGACTGGCCCGAAATCCAGAGTTTCCCAAAGGCGACGATCGTCAGGGCTATGTGGTCGTCGCGCCTTTGGATTCGCAGGGAAAAATAGATGTCGACCTCTGGCGGGAGCACCGGGAAAAATGCACCGTCGATCGCTTTCACCCCGATCCTGACGAACGTGCCGACGGCTTGCTTACCCATCGCGGTCATCATTGGCGGTTCCATTATGATGAAGATGATGAGGGCCCCGATGAAGGCGGCTATCGTCTTGAGGATCACGAGTTCCGGCCCGGTGCCTATGTGACCATTGCCTCGCACGGCAAGGACCCGATGACTTACATCGTCACCGAGGTCGAACGCGCGGAGCATGTCAGCTGAACCGAGCGCAACTGAACAACAGGCAACGAAAGCGGGCGCAAATGCCTTGATTCAGCCCTGTTTTTGTTGCGGCACACGCCTTAGATAGATTTCGATCAAAGGAGTGTCCCGATGTTGATAGGTATGGTTTCAACCATTGCCCTTGTGCTCGCCATAGGCCCGCAATTGCAGGTTTTGCCCAGCGAAACGGATGAAACCGTGCCGACGGAAGTCGAGCGGATTATCGAAGACGCTTCTGATGAGACGTTGATAGAGACTGATACGCCTGTCCTACCGGCATTGGATGAGCCAATGGTCTCGCAACCCGCGCCGGCTGATGAGACAGATGCACCTGTCGTTGAGACGGAAGCTGAGCCCACCGAGCCCGCACAAAGCGAATCGGCAACCGAGACGGTAGATACGGGCGCACCTACCGAAATGGAAGACGGTGCGTCCACACCTGAGGGAGAGGTCGTTACGACCGAGGATGCGGGTCCTGAGACCACGCCCACGCGCACGGGCAATGTGCCCGAAGCCGAGTGGCCAACCCTGCTTGCTGCGGCGAGCGAGGCTCTGGGCGCTGCCAAAACAGCCAAGGGAAATTTCATTCAGTCGAATGCAGACGGTACCGTGGTGACCGGCACATTTGCGTTGAATCGGCCAGGTCGCATGCGCTTTGACTATGATGACCCGACCCCAGTCCTGATCGTCTCCGATGGGGCGACAGTGGCCATGCAAGACAGCGAGCTTGAAACCGTGGATCGTATTCCGATCGGGTCAACGCCCTTGGGGCTGATCTTGTCCTCAAGACTTGATGTCGACCGGGATGTTGAGGTGCTGAGCATTCAACAGAATGAGGAACGTATCGGCATCCGTGTCGAAGATGCGAGTGGCGAGCTTGAGGGCACCCTGACCATGGTGTTCGCGCGCGACACTTATGATTTGCTCGGCTGGCTCGCCGTCGATGGCAATCTTCAAACCACCGTGGTCGATCTTGTTGATGTTGAAACCAATGTCCGAATCGATCCGCGTCTATTCCGCCTGGATGAAGAGGAAGACGAAGAAGACGAGCGCTGATCATGGAGCCAAAAGAAACCCGGACCAAAGCGTAGTGGTCCGGGTTCTATTTGGTCCGCGTACGTCCCCACGAATCGCGCACCCAGATTGAGGGCGCGCAACTGCGATTGCGCATGCCACCCAATGATTGGCTAATTTACATACCAATGGTATGTTAAAGGTCAATCATACTACTGTTTGAGAATGGCACGACGGTCGAAAGCTGATGCAGAAAAGACACGCGAGCGTTTGATCGCGGTGGCCAATC
>JAYZAM010000041.1:0-6859 GCA_036339715.1 Pseudomonadota bacterium
AACGACGTCGCCAATGGGCAAGTCTATGGTTGCGCCGGTGATTATGGCGTTTGGCAATGACGCTCAAAAGGCCGAGCACCTCCCGAAAATCAAGCGCTCGGAAATCTGGTGGTGTCAGGGTTATTCGGAGCCGGGCTCGGGCTCTGACCTCGCCTCTCTTCAGATGAGCGCCGTGCGCGATGGCGATGAGTATGTCCTGAACGGCTCAAAGATCTGGACCACGCATGCGCAATGGGCCGATTGGATTTTCTGTCTGGTGCGGACCTCCAAGGAAGGCAAACCGCAAGAGGGGATCAGTTTCCTCGTCTTCCCGATGACGCTGCCTGGGATTACGATTTCATCGCTTCCAACGCTCGATGGCCCGACGGATAATCAGCAAGAGATCAATCAGGTCTTCTTCGAGGATGTTCGTGTCAAAATCGAAGACGCGCTGATCGGTGAGGAAAATAAAGGCTGGACCTATGCGAAATACTTGCTCCAGTTCGAGCGCGGCAACGCTTATGCGCCGGGGCTAAAAAACGCACTGCAAAAGACCAAAAAGCTTGCCAGCGTCGAACAGTCTGGCGGTGAGCCACTTCTGAAAGATCCGGATTTCCAACGGAAAATTGCCGCTATGGAAATGAAGATCGAAGCGTTGAACGCAACCGAGTTGCGGATCTTCTCTGCTTTGTCCGCAGGGCAGGCTGTTGGTCCTGAAAGCTCGATGCTGAAATGTGCCGGGTCCGAGGCCCAGCAAGCCATATCAGAGCTCTCTCTGGAGGCCGTTGGCGGCTATGCCGCGCCATTTGTGCAGGACACATTTGCGGTCGCGCGCGCCGGGGCGAACAGTGATCTCGCAACGCCAGATTATGCTGGGCCGGTGGCTCCAAGCTATTTCAATTACCGAAAGACATCGATCTATGCGGGCTCGAATGAGATCCAGCGCAACATCATGTCGAAAATGGTGCTGGGGCTCTAGCGCTCAAAAAAGACTGCGCAGGCGGGCCACCAAGAAGCCCGCCGCGCTTTAAGGAGGACCAATGACCGAGGCGGTTGCCGCGCGCAAAACCGGAATCTGGACGAAGCTTGCTTATGGGTCCGGCGCAGCTGCGAACGGCATCAAGAATAATGGCTTCGAGTATTTCCTGCTTTTCTATTACAGTCAGGTGCTTGGGGTCGATGCGACGCTGGTCGGGCTGACCCTGATGATCGCCATGTTTGTCGATGGCATCACAGACCCGATTGTCGGCTATTGGTCTGATAATCTCAAAACACGCTTAGGCCGGCGCCACCCTTTCATGTATGCGGCGATCCTTCCTGTAGCGGTGGCTTATGTGTTTGCCTGGAACCCGCCGGAGAATTTGACCGGAAATGCGCTTTTCCCATATCTGCTGGCAATCACCATCGCGGTTCGGGTGGCTTACACGTTTTACGAAGTGCCGAGCAGTGCATTGGTCGCCGAGCTGACAGACGATTACGATGAGCGAACATCGTATTTATCCTTCCGCTATGTCTTTGGATGGACGGGTGGCGTTGCCATCGCGGCGTATACACTGACCTTTCTCCTGGTGGAAACCGAGACCTATGGAAACGGGTTTTTGAATGTCGAAGGGTATCGCAGCTATGGCAATATCGCAGCGATCGCGATCATAATCTCGATGCTGCTTTGCGCGGTTGGCACGCACCGACAAATTCCGAATTTGCGGACCCCACCCGAAATCGGACAGATCACCCTCGGGCGGGTGTTCAGAGAGATTGGGGAGAGCCTTTCGAACAAGTCGTTTCAGGGACTATTCCTGGCCGCATTGTTTGGGTTTATGGCGGCGGGCGTCGCAGCCTCGCTAAACTATTATATCAATGGGTATTATTGGGAGTTTACGTCGACGCAGACGGGTTATCTGACACTCTCAGTGTTCCTTTCGGCCGCGATTGCGCTGGTGCTCGCGCCCTTGGTTTCGAAAAAGCTCGGAAAGAAGCGGGGCGCGATCATCATTGGCGCGATCGCATTCTCTGTGGCGCCCATGCCGGTTCTCTTGCGATTGCTTGGCCTCATGCCCCCGAATGGCAGCGACTTGCTGTTCCAGGTTATTCTGACGGTGACAGTGATCGATGTCGCGCTGATCATTGCCTATCAAATCATGTCGGCCTCCATGATTGCGGACATTGTTGAGGAAAATGAACTCAAGACGGGACGGAGATCCGAAGGCATCTATTTTGCCGGCATCAGCTTCATGCGGAAAATGGCACGGGGGACGGGTTTGTTCCTGGCCTCGTTTGTTCTGGCAGCTGCTGAATTGTCGCGAAATGTTCAGCCGGGCGATGTGCCGGCGAGCACGCTCACAATGCTCGGGGCGGGATATGCGCTCGGGCTGCTGGCACTTTGGGGCACCGCAATCGCCTTCCTCTTCCGCTATCAAATCAGCCGCGAAGATCATGAAGCCAATCTAGCCGCGCTCAAGCGTAGCCGAGAGGCGGAATCTGTGGTGGATAAGGGCGCTGAATAACGCCCAAATAAAGGAGCGCTCATGGCCGACGCCGCCATCGCGACAGACCGTTCGCCGTCTTTCTTAACCCGCATAGCCTACGGCATTGGCGGCGCGGCGGAAGGCGTCAAGAATAATGGCTTCGACTATTTTTTGCTTTTTTACTACAGCCAAATCCTTGGGGTTTCTCCAGGATTGGTTTCTCTCGCCTTATTCATCGCACTCGCCTTCGACGCCATTTCCGATCCTGTTGTCGGCTATTGGTCAGACAATTTACGCGGCCGTCTAGGGCGGCGCCATCCCTTCATGTACGCCGCGCTCGTGCCTGTGGCTCTGACTTATTTCTTCGTGTGGAACCCGCCAGCAGGCCTGTCCGGCGACGCGCTTTTTCCATGGCTGTTAGCCTTCGTTCTCATGGGGCGTTTGTCATTCACACTTTTCGAAGTGCCTCATAATGCACTCGCGGCTGAGCTCAGCTCTGACTATGACGCCCGCACCTCATTAATGGCGTTTCGCGGATTCTTTGCCTGGGTCGGTGGATTATCGATCCAGATCTTGCTGCTATTCTTCCTTTTGCGGCCGAGCGAAGACAATCCGTCAGGCTATTTCAATCTACCCGGCTGGCACACATATGGCTTCGTCGCCTCTTGCGTTATATTCATAGCTGTCCTCGCCTCTGCTGGCGGTACGCATCGCCACATCCCACATCTCAAACCACCACCAGCCAAGCGAAAAATTACGCTTGGCAAAGTGTTCGCTGAAATCTTTGAGACGCTCTCAAATCCGTCCTTTCGAGCCCTCTTTCTGGCGACCATGTTTGGATTACTCGCGACTGGGATATCAGCCACGCTCAATAATTACATCAATGGCTATTTCTGGGGCTTCACCACGACCCAGACCGCGGGGCTGACCGTTGGTGTCTACGTCAGCGCCGTCATCGCCCTGATCCTCGCGCCGATTGTTGGCAAGTCTCTCGGAAAGAAGCGCGGCGCGATAATTATTGGCTTACTTGCCTTCACGATAGCGCCGGCCCCAGTGTTCGCTCGCCTGCTTGGGTTGATGCCTGAGAACGGGACGGACTTGCTCTATCAAATCGTCCTTGTGATCACGGTTTTGGATCTTGCTTTAATCATTGCTTATCAAATGCTCGCTGCCGCCATGGTCGCGGATATTGTTGAAGAGAGCGAGCTTAAAACGGGCCGCCGATCCGAAGGCGTCTTCTTTGCCGGTATCAGCTTTATTCGTAAATTCTCGCAGGCTGGCGGAGTGTTTTTCGCCTCGCTAATCATTGCGGTTGCTACGATCACGCCAGGTGCGCCACCTGAAACGGTCGGTGAGGACGCGTTGCGGACCCTCGGCTGGGGCTATGCTGTGACACTGCTCAGCGTTTGGATGCTCATGATCCTATGTGTCAGTTTCTACCGCATCAGCCGCGATGATCATGAAAAGAATTTGCAAGCTCTGGCCGAAAAGCGGGCGGAACAAGCTTAGGTTTTTGCAAAGATAACAAACACCTAACTGAAAGTTCATCTGTGCCCAATTGCCTCCGCCAGTGCGCCGGAATAGAGCCATAATCATGATCTATTTTATGAGCATGACAAAACACGTCTCGAAGTTTTTGGTGGCGGTGGTGGTTCTTCTAATTGCCCTCGTCGTCGTTCTTGTAAGCCCGCTTTATGGCTCCGCATCAGCCCAGAATTTCTGGGAGAAGGTGGTGCCGCAATCGCAGGCGCAAGTTGAGCTCAGCTATGCCCCTCTGGTGAAAGATGTCTCGCCGGCGGTGGTGAATATCTACACCAAGAAAACCGTACAGCGGCAGGTTTCTATGCGCGAGCTCATGTTCGGCAGGCGCATGGGCGGCGCGCCAAGCCAGCAAGTTCAAAACTCGCTCGGGTCTGGCGTTATCGTCGGTGAAGACGGTGTCGTGGTGACCAATAATCACGTCATTGAAGGCGCAGACGAAGTTGTTGTGGTTCTAGCCGATCGCCGCGAGTACCCCGCCGAAGTCATTCTGGCGGATGACCGCACCGACTTGGCCGTGCTGCGGATTGATACCGAAGGGGCCGTGCTTCCCACACTGGACTATGCCAGCACAATCGGGGTCGAAACGGGCGACCTTGTTCTGGCTGTCGGAAACCCTTTCGGCGTCGGGCAAACCGTAACGACCGGAATCATTTCAGCCACGGCTCGAACCGATGTCGGCGTGTCGGATTATGCCTTCTTCCTGCAGACGGACGCCGCGGTGAACCCTGGCAATTCGGGTGGCGCCTTGGTCAATACGCGCGGTGAACTGGTGGGCATCAATACGGCGATCTTTTCCCGCTCCGGCGGATCAAACGGGATTGGCTTTGCGATCCCGTCGGAAATGGTCAAACGCGTCGTGGATGCTGCCGTCAATGAAGGCACGATTGTCCGTCCCTGGCTGGGTTTGAAAGGCCAATCGGTCTCGTTCGATATCGCCAAGGCTCAAGGGCTTGAGCGTCCGGTGGGGGTGATCATCACCGAGGTCTATGATGACGGGCCTGCGGATCGGTCTGATCTCAGACGCGGCGACCTGATCCTCAGCATTGATGGCCGCGAAGTGTTTGACGAGCGTGGGCTGAAATTCCTGGCCGCGACCAAGTCTCCTGGCGAGGAAGTCACGCTAAACGTCTTGCGCGGTGGCACCGAAAACAGCGTCAACGCAGTCCTTCAGGCCCCTCCCGGCACGAGCGAGGCGGAGCGGGTATTGCTCGAAGGGCGACACCCATTTGCAGGCGTTGAAGTCGTAGAGCTTTCACCGCGCCTGGCTGAAGAAATCGGTTATGCCGACTCATTTGCGACCGGCGTTTTGGTCACGCGAATGACCCGCAGCGCTTACCGGATGCGGATCCTGCAACCGCGCGATGTCATCCTCTCTGTCGATGGACTGCCGATCAAAACCATGCAGGACCTCAATGACGCCCTTGATCGCGGGCCGGGCCGCTGGGAGTTTGAAGTCGAGCGCAATGGTCGCGTTTTAAGCGGCGCGGTGACGCTCTAAGCCATCGCGCCCGCCGGGTCCTGATCAATAATATGGGCATAAGATCCCATCACGTTTCCACGTCGACCTCCGGTAAAGCCCAGGTCGGTGCCGCGCGCGTCACTCTGCTGAAATAGAGGATCATCCCGGCCAGGATCTTCGAGGACGGAATAGTGGAACTCATGTCCGCGGAGCGGCGCTTTCCAGACATCTGATTGCTGCGGGATGAGGGTGCGGTATCCGAGATGCATTTTCTGATGCTCAAAGCTTGTGACGTGATCCAGCAAGCCCGCCATTCCGTGGGCGTGACCATCCGCATCAATGAGGGTTCGGCCAAGCACCATATAGCCCCCGCATTCCCCATAGATCAGCGCGCCGCGCTCTCTCGCCGCCTCTAAGCCTGCGAAAAATCCACCTTGCTGAGCCAGCTTGCCCGCATGAAGTTCCGGATATCCACCAGGCAGGAAAACGGCATCACAGTCTACTCGCGGGCTTTCGCCAGACAGTGGAGAGAAGGGGATAATTTCCGCGCCCTCGACCTGCCAATCGTCCAAGAGATGCGGATACGCAAACTCAAAGGCTTCATCCTGCGCAACGGCGATGCGCTGCCCCAGAGGAGGCAACCGCACTGGCGGTTGCACGGAGCCGAGCGGTCTTGCCGCCGCCAGGATCGCATCCAAGTCCACGCCCGCTAAAACCGCGTCTTTCGCAGCTTCGATCAGATCGCAGGTTTGATCGCGTTCAGAGGCCTGAACGAGACCGAGATGACGGGATGGGATAGCCAGATCACCCGACCGCATCAGCGCTCCGAGCATGGGTATTCCAATTTCGATCAATGCCTCGCGCAGCATCTCTGCATGTCCCGGACTGCCCACTTGAGTGGCGATCACGCCGCACAGACGCGGGCGCTGCCTAAGCGTGGCATAACCATGCACCAAAGCCGCGATCGACTGCGCGAGACCCGAGGAATCGACGACAAGCAAGACGGGAAGATCGAGCGTTGCGGCAAGATCCGCGGTCGAGCCCGCCGTACTGGCCGCGCCATCGAACATGCCCATCATGCCTTCGATGACCAGTAAATCGCGTCCCTCCGCAAGCGCCCGCGCCCGGGCTTGGAGCTGCACTGCGCCAAGCGCCCATTTATCCAGATTATGGCAGGGACGTCCGGCGGCGCGGGCAAGATATTGCGGATCGATGAAGCCAGGTCCGGCTTTCGCGACTTCCACGTCAACATTGCGCGAAAGCAGGGCGCGGACCAGGCCCATTGTGAAAACGGTTTTACCAGTATTGGAATTTGGAGCTGCAATGACGAGCCCGCGTGGGCCGTCGGGAGATGCGTTCTGAATCATGCTGCCGCCTCAGACTAGAGTACAACGCAGCCCGGTCTCTATGGCAC
>JAYZAM010000042.1:0-7512 GCA_036339715.1 Pseudomonadota bacterium
CCACTTGCTCGTTATCAGCGCCATTGCCCGACTTGATTTCCCAACATTCGGGCAGCCAGGCATCTGGGACAATCTCGGATTTCTCCTGATTTCCAGTCTCGCCGCAATCCTTGCATCGGCGATCACCTACGCGCTGTTCGAACGCCCAATCCTGAGCCAGACCCGCAAGCTCCGTAAGCGCCTCTTCCCGAAATAAGCAGGCGCTAAGGACCTGATCCCGTCAAAACGACGGATTTAATTGTCCCTCTATCTCTATATTTTCTTGATCGGTTGAAGCCTGATCGCTCTCAATGACACCGTCGCCCCGAGCATTAACGAGGTGCGGCATGCAGAGGCTGAAATCAATCCAGGCGCTCCGGGCAATCGCCGCATCCTTGGTGTTCCTCTGTCATTTGGTTCCGATTGAACAAAGACTATCAGGCCGCGCCGAACCGCTAACGGACTTCTGGCTGGCCGGGGCGTTCGGGGTCGATCTCTTCTTTGTGATTTCCGGGTTTGTGATTGTCTGGGTCGCGGCGGATAGCCCGCCGGGCGGAAAGAGTGCCGTGGGCTTCCTGTTTGCGCGCGTGACCCGCATCTATCCCACATGGTGGCTGATGTGCGGGCTGATGATGCTGGGATTCTTCATGCTGCATGGTGTCCCGTGGAATCCTGTTCGCGTGCTCGAACAGGATCTCAATGGCCCCAGCCATGTTATCCGTTCGCTCCTTTTGTGGCCGCAGGAATATCACCCGGTTTTGGGGCCCGGGTGGACGCTCGTGCATGAGCTTTACTTCTATCTAGGGTTCGGTCTGTTCGTTGCAGCGCTGCCACCGCGATTGCGTTTGCATGGGGTGCTTGTCTGGGGCGTGCTGGTGGCGATAGGCGCGTTGCTTGGACTTTCGAGCGATTTTGGACGCACGGCGATCGGAGTCGTGTTCTACCCACCAATTCGTTTTCGGCGCCCTCGTCGCGTACGCCATCCAGGCAGGGTGGCGGCGCTTCGCATGGCCATTGGCGATTATTGGAGGTGTCCTTTTTCTACTCGCCTTTCTCTTAAGCCCCGCGATTTTCAACCTTCAACCGGTCGTGCCTCTGCAATGGTCGCGCACATTCTTGTTTGGACTCCCGGCAGCTTTGCTCATTTACGGTCTGGTCGCGCTGGAACTGCGCGGCGCGATCGGTCAGCACATACCCAAACCGCTCGTGATCCTCGGCGACTGGAGCTACTCGCTTTATCTGTGTCATTTTCTGACCATCACCCCCGCGGGGCGTCTGACCCTCTGGCTGATGGGCGGTCCGTCCGACCTGTCGACCGTGGTTTTCTTCATCAACGGAGTGATTGCCACGCTGATCGTCTCGGGGTTCACCTATTACGGGTTTGAGCGGCCCGTGAACGCATACTTCAGGGCGCGGCGCCCTGGAAGGCACCGCGCTCCAAAACCCGCCATCGGAGCGGTTCGATAGGACTATTCGGCGGCGATCGCTTCCGGGGTGGGCGGCGTCCATTTCAGGATGGGCTTGCGCGCCGCACGGGTTTCATCCAGCCGCTTCTTCGGTGCAAAATACGGTGCACCTTTGAGCGCCTCATCCCCCGCCGCAGCGCGTTTTGCAACACTTGCCAAGGCATCACAGAACCGATCCAGCTCTTGCTTGCTTTCGGTTTCAGTCGGCTCAATCAGCATGGCGCCATGCACAACCAGCGGGAAATACATGGTCATGGGGTGGTAGCCCTCATCAATGATCGCCTTTGCAATATCGATCGTTCCGATCCCTTCCGCTGCAAACGCATCGGAGAACAGGGCTTCGTGCATGCAATAGCCCTCAAATGCGGGCGTCATCACGCCTTTAAGCCTGGCCTGAACATAATTTGCATTGAGCACAGCATCTTCTGCAACTTGTTTAAGGCCATCTGCGCCGTGGCTCAGCATATATGTGAGCGCGCGGACAAACATGCCCATCTGACCGTGGAAGGCGACCATGCGACCAAAGGCTTCTGAGGCTTCGCCCTCAATATCTTCAACCAGTCTGAAACCGTCTTCGTCTTTGACGACGTATGGCACCGGCGCGTAAGGCGCGAGCGCCTCAGAGAGCACGGTCGGGCCCGAGCCGGGTCCACCACCGCCATGCGGGGTCGAGAAGGTCTTGTGCAGATTGATATGCATCGCATCAACGCCGAGATCGCCCGGACGGACACGCCCGACGATCGCATTAAAATTCGCGCCATCGCAATAGAAATAGCCGCCCGCCGCATGAATCAGGTCTGCAATCTCCTTGATGTCGGTTTCGAACAAGCCGCACGTGTTGGGATTGGTCAGCATGATCCCGGCAATGTCATCGCCGCTTTCAAGCTTGCCGCGAAGATCTTCCATATCGACCCGACCCCGCGCGTCGGCTTTGATCTCGTCAACAATGAAGCCGCACTGAATCGCAGTCGCTGGATTTGTCCCGTGCGCTGAGGCCGGTACGAGCACCCGTTTGCGTGTGTCGCTTTCACCACGCGCAATCAAGGCCTGGCGGATGGCCAGCATGCCGCACAGCTCTCCATGCGCTCCAGCTTTCGGGCTCATCGCCACGGCGGGCATGCCTGTCAGGGTTTTGAGCCAGCTCGCGAGTTCATCGATCAGCTGCAGCGCGCCTTGAATGGTGCGCTGGGGTTGCATCGGGTGAATGTCGGCAAAGCCGGGCATGCGAGCGGCTTTCTCATTCAGCCGCGGATTATGCTTCATCGTGCACGAGCCGAGCGGGAACAAGCCCAAGTCGATAGCATAATTCTTCTGGCTGAGGCGCATATAATGGCGAACCGCTTCAGGTTCAGAAAGCCCCGGAAGGCTCGTATCGGCTTTGCGGGTGACGCCGCCGAGGCGAGACTTGCCGCCTTTCGGCTGTGGCAAATCCACCCCGGTTTTGTCCCAGGCGCCAACTTCAAAAATCAGATCCTCGCGCTGCTGCAGTCCCTTGGAACCTGAAACGGTCTGGCTCATTGAAGCGTTCGCAGCCACTGGGGCGGTTGGTCGTCCAATCGATTGCATTCCCATTAGATCACCTCCTTCAGGGCAGCGGCATAGGCTGCGATATCTTCTTGTGTTGTGCACTCTGTCGCCGCAGCGATGATCACATTGCCCATATGACCGTCTGGCAGCAGGCGGCTGGCGCGGACGCCGCCAATCACGCCGCGCTCGTCGAGCATGGCGAGCACGGCTTCAGCATCAACTGGCGTTTCAAAGGCAAACTCATTGAAAAAGCGCGGGGTCAGAATATTGACGCCGGGAATCGCTTCCAGCGCGTCTGCGAGGTCGCACGCCGCTTCATGATTGAGCTCGGCGAGCTGCTTGAAACCCGTCCCGCCCAGCAGGGTCATGTGGGCAGTGAAGGCCAAGGCGCAAAGCCCGGAATTTGTACAGATATTTGACGTCGCCTTATCCCGGCGAATGTGTTGTTCACGTGTGGAAAGCGTCAGCACGAAGCCGCGCTCACCGTCTGCATCGACCGTTTCCCCACAAAGGCGTCCTGGCATCTGCCGCACGAGTTTTTGAGTACAGGCAAAGAGGCCGACATAAGGACCACCAAATGTCAGCGGATTGCCGATCGATTGGCCTTCGCCAACCGCGATATCGGCGCCCATCTCGCCTGGAGGTGTGACCAGGCCGAGCGACACCGCTTCGGTGAACACGCTCACCAGAAGCGCTTTCTTCTCGTGCGCCACGTCGGCGACGGGAGAGAGGTCCGTCACCGTCCCGAACACGTTCGGCGATTGCCCGATGACGCAAGCCGTCTCGTCATCGACATGATTGGCGAGCTCAAGTTCACCATCAACCGCGGGCTCGAGTTGCACGACTTCAATGCCTTGCGCCTCGCAGAGCAGACGCGTGGCCGCTGCATAGTGCGGGTGCAGCCCCCCAGACAGAACGACTTTCTTGCGGCGCGTCACGCGGCACGCCATCACCGCGGCTTCCGCGCAGGATGTCGAGCCGTCATACATGCTCGCATTGGCGACATCCATCGCGGTCATTTCCGCCACTTGCGTCTGAAACTCGAACAGGGTCTGGAGCGTGCCCTGCGCGATCTCTGGCTGGTACGGGGTGTAGGTGGTCAGGAACTCAGAACGCTGGATGATCATGTCCACGCTGGCCGGAACATGATGCTTATAGGCCCCTGCCCCAACAAAAAACGGTCCGTCGCTCGCGGTTGTGTTCTTTGCTGCAAGCCGCGCCAGGTGACGCTCCACCGCGAGTTCACCCTGATGGTCGGGGAGATCGCGAATTTTGCCGTCGAGACGGGCGCTTTCCGGGACGTCTTCATAGAAATCATCAACCGACGCAGCGCCGATTGTATTCAGCATCGCGGAGCGGTCTTCTGGGGTTAGGGGCAAATAACGCATCGCTTATAATCCCTCGCAATAGGTCTTGTAACCTGCGGCATCCATGAGACCTTCGAGCTCACCCACGTCTGACAATTTGAGCTTGCAGAACCAGCCTTTGCCTTCGGGGTCCTCATTGACCGTCTCAGGGGCGTCAGCGAGATCGCCATTGCCTTCGGTCACTTCGCCGCCAATCGGCGCATAGACATCTGAGGCCGCTTTAACGCTCTCGACCACGGCCATATCATCGCCTTTACCGAAACTCGCACCGGCTTCCGGAACTTCGACGAAAACCACATCGCCGAGTTGCTCGGCGGCATATTTGGTAATACCGACCGTGCCGGTATCGCCCTCGACCGCAATCCATTCATGATCTTCTGTGTAATAAGTGCTCATCTCTCTCACCCCGTTAGCGTTTGTAATTTGGTTGGACGAAGGGCAGCGCGCAGACTTCGGCGGGGCGGGCTTTGCCGCGCACCATTAAGTCGACTTTCGTGCCAGGTTCTGTGAGGTCGCCTCGGACATATCCCATGGCGATCGGACAATCGACGCTCGGGCCAAAGCCACCGGACGTGACGACGCCGACGCGCTCACCACCCACGTGGATTTCTGTCCCTTCACGCGCTGGCGCGCGCTCAAGCGGCTGAATGCCCACGCGTTTCTCGGCTGGACCGTTCGCGAATGCATTGAGGATGCGCTCCGCCCCGGGAAAATCAGCGCGCTCACGGCGCGACTTTTGGATGACCCAACCGAGATCCGCTTCAATCGGGTCTCGGGTCGCGTCCATATCATGACCATACAGGCAAAGACCTGCTTCGAGTCGCAGACTGTCGCGCGCGCCGAGCCCAATCGGCTTCACGCGTTCATCCGCCAACAGGCTTTCAACGATCCCAAGCCCATAGGCATTATTCGGTAAGAGCAACTCATACCCATCCTCGCCGGTATATCCGGAACGCGAGAGCATGATTTTCTCATCGCCTTTTTGCAGATAGGCACAGCGCATAAACGTCAGATCTGCAGCTTCTGGGAAATGTTCGACCAGAACCGCTTCAGCCTTTGGCCCTTGCAACGCCATCAGAATGCGATCGTCAGCCTTTTGCAGCGTGGCGACATCGCTGAGCTTGTCTTCCATCAGCGCCCAGCCCTGGGCCTTCACCGCACCGTTCACGACAATGTAGAGCATACCTTCGATCCCAGGCATGCGGGTGATGATCAGATCATCGAGGATACCGCCTTCCTCGCTCAACAAGACCGATAAACGCCCCTGCCCGGGTTTCAGGATCGCGATATTGCTCGGGACGATGCGTTCGATGGCGGCAGCGATTTTTTCGTGCCCCCCGTCTGCGCCCATGCCCTCTTTCAAAAACAAAAAGCATGGGCCCATGTGTGAAACATCGAACAGGCCGGCCTGTTCGCGGGTCCATAGGTGCTCAGGCTTTACCCCTTCAAACTGAACCGGCATTTCATAGCCTGCGAACGGCACCATTTTTCCGCCATGTGCGAGATGCACATCGTAGAGAGGCGTTCGCCGCAGCGCTTCGGTGGATTGATCAGCCAAACGTGGCGCCTTCCAAAGCAGGATAGATCACGCCAGGAGCGGACCTATTCTGCCCCCGCTGTCTTGGCGCCTGAGAGATTCCGTCCTGAGAAATTCTCGGGACTTGCTCCTTCGGCGAGGCTGCCACGCATAGTGCGCCTCTTTCCAGCGTGTTGAACCCGTTCCGGTCCTTTTGCCTGAGCGTTTCCGGGGCGGTTGCGCCTTCGGCGATCGGGAGTTCGATTCTCTCCCGGGACGGGTTTGTTTGATCGTTAGCTAGTTCGAATCCGAAGGGTCGACAAGCCCGAGATGCGCGACAATCCCACCCCGCACAGCTTCGCAGTGGATTCGTTTAGACGATTGGCAGTCGGTGCATAAGGATCGAGCAATCCTCGGAAACCCGGCCCGCGTCCCCTGTTCTTTAGGTTGTTTTCTTCGGCCCCATAAATCCGAACAGATGACCGGCCACCTTGCGCATCTGGATCTCCTCGCTGCCTTCGGTGATCCGATAACGTCTGTGATGCCGATAAATATGTTCGAACGGTTTGTGCCGCGAATATCCGATTCCGCCATGCACTTGCATCGCGCGGTCGGCCGCGTTGCAACACAGGCGATTAGCCCGATAATTACACATCGACACTTTGTCCGAAAGCTTCTGCGCGACCTCCGGCTTGGTCATCTGATCCATTTCCCAAGCCGTTTTAAAGATCAGCAAACGCAACATCTCGGCTTCGGTCGCTAACTCGACAAGCGGAAACTGGATTGCCTGATTGACCGCCAGCGGCTTGCCGAAAGGCTTGCGCGCCCGCGCATACTCGACACTTTCATCGATGCAATAGAGCGCTGCGCCAACAGAACTCGCTGCCTGACGGATCCGGTTCTCATGGACGAAGTGTTGCGCCAAGGCGAGGCCTCCCTCTGCCGGGCCGAACAGAGCGCTTTCGGGAACCCAAACATCGGTCAGAGAAACGCGCGGGTGATCTGTCGGCATATTGAATGTCCACAAATACTCTTCAATTTTAACCCCGGGCGCATCTGCGGGCACGAGCAAACAACTGATTCCGCGCGCATCTCCGTCATCCCCACTCGTCCGTGCAAAGCACATCATGTGAGTGGCGACATGCATGCCTGTCGTCCACATCTTTTCGCCATTGATGCGCCAGCCATCGACGCCGTCGCGCGTCTCTCGGGTCGCCACGGTATCCATATGGGTCGCATCCGAGCCATGTTCGGGCTCCGTAAGACCGAATGTCGCGATGAATTTGCCGTCCAGCGCATCCTGAATGAGATGCTTTTGTTCGGGTCGGGCAAAGTCTCGCAGCATTAGAATTTGCGGATAATTGGCAACGATAGAGTGCTCGTTCTGAAGATCATTGTGCAGACCCAGCCCTTTCCGCGCCAAATGTTCTCTTATTATCGCCATGGCGAGATTAGAGCCGTCCTGGCCGCCAAATTCGGAGGGCAGCGCAAATCGGAAGTGACCAGCAGCATCGGCCCGGCGCTTTGCTTCGCGCAACAACTCCTCCCAATCGCGGCGCGGAAGCCCGCCATTCTCAAAATCGGTCCGCGCCCATTCGCGCCGGTGGTCGAAAAATCGGATATTGTCGTCTTGTTGCTCGAGCGGCTTGATTTCCGC